>SVQN01000132.1 GCA_015065295.1 Oscillospiraceae bacterium | reverse complement strand
ACGTTCTTTCCCCGCACCGGGGCAGGAACTGTTCCGTCCGGAGAAGGAAATCTGCCGGAACCGCCTGCCCGTCTGCTACAATCCGGAGGCTCCCGAACCGGTCGTCTGGAAGAAGTTCCTCTCCGACCTCCTGAACGAGGAGGATATCCCCACCCTTCAGGAATTCATGGGATACTGCCTCCTTCCGACAACCAAAGCCCAGAAGATGCTCCTCATCATCGGGAAAGGGGGAGAAGGCAAGTCGAGAATCGGCGTTGTCCTCCGCCATCTTCTGGGGACAAACATGAACATCGGCAGCATCTCGAAGCTGGAGAACAACCGCTTCGCCCGCGCCGATCTGGAATACCGTCTCCTTCTTCTCGACGACGATATGCCGATGGAAGCTCTGACCTCCACCAATACCCTCAAATCCATTGTCACGGCGGAGACGGATATGGATATGGAAAAGAAGGGGAAGCAGAGCTATCAGGGGACGGTCTACGCCCGTCTGATGGGCTTCGGCAACGGGAGCCTTCATGCCCTGTATGACCGGAGCAACGGCTTCTTCCGCCGTCAGATCATCCTGAAAACGAAGGAAATCGAGCCGGGACGGGAGAACGACCCCTTCCTTGCCGAAAAGATGAAGGCGGAGATCGAGGGGATTTTCCTCTGGTGCCTTGACGGACTGCGCCGCCTGATGAGCCGGAGATACCACTTCACGATCAGCGCGGCGGCATCAAGGAACCTCGCCGAATCCATGAGGGAGGGGAACAACCTCTTCGACTTCCTCGCCGCCGAAGGATATGTCCGCCTGAATCCGGAGGGGAGCGCACCGTCGAGGGAGCTATACGGGGTCTACAAGGGATGGTGCGAGGACAATCTGGTCACGCCGATGTCGGCAAAATCCTTCCTCGGCTGTCTGAAGGAAGATCAGAAGACGCTCGGGATCGCCTACGACAACAACGTGCCGCTGGCGAACGGGAAACGTGCGAGAGGGTTCCACGGCATCGAGTGCGCGCGTCTGGGACGATACGAAACGGACAGCGTCTTCGGCCGAAATTCACACAATTAAAGAAAAAGTGTGAAAAAACGACGGGAAGTGAAAACGATGTGTACATGTGTATATGCGTACAAACCCCTTGCAATTTCGGAAAAAACGGAATATAATAAGGACTAAGGACGAAAACGGACGATATTCCGATAAAAACGTGAGTTCGACGGTATTCCATATTGACGGTTTCACCCGTAGGGAGCGGTGCCCTCGCTGCTCCGTCAAACGTTTTGGTTATCCAAAATTTGATAAATCAAATCCTGCACTTATATTTACAGACAATTTGTTTATCTAAATCGTTCAACGGAGCGGCGAGGGCACCGCTCCCTACGGGTGAAGTTGTTGATGCAGATATCCATCGAACTCACATTTAATACGTCATTTGATTCACATATTCATCCACGAAAGGAGCCTCCGCATCACATGAAACAGGTTCATCTTATCTGCAATGCCCACCTCGACCCCATCTGGCAGTGGGAGTGGGAGGAAGGTGCCGCCGCCGCGCTGTCCACCTTCAAGGCCGCAGCCGATCTCGCCGACGAGTTCGACTACATTTTCTGCCACAACGAAGTCACCCTCTACAAGTACATCGAGGAATATGCGCCCGCGCTCTTCGCCCGCATCCGTGAGCTCATCCGTATCGGCAAGTGGCACATCATCGGCGGATGGTACCTCCAGCCCGACTGCAATATGCCGCAGGGTGAGAGCTTTATCCGCCAGATTCAGGTCGGCCACCGTTATTTCATGGACAAGTTCGGCGAAAATCCCACGACTGCCATCAATTTCGATGCCTTCGGTCATACCCGCGGGCTTGTTCAGATCATCAAAAAGTGCGGGCAGGATTCCCTCATTCTCTGCCGTCCGGGGAACGATCCCACCCCCGCGATCCAGTTCCTCTGGGAAGGCTTTGACGGAAGTAAAATTAAAGTCAACGCGGGCGGTCAGGGGTACAACAGCCCTCTTGGAGGTGCGGCGGACGCAATCCGTGCCAAGGCGAACAATCAGCCGGACGACGTTGTGTGCGCTCTCTGGGGCGTGGGCAATCACGGCGGCGGACCCTCCCGGAAAGACCTCGCCGACATTGACAAGATGATCGCCGAAGGCTCGATGGAGATTCTCCATTCCACGCCGGAGATGTTCTTTGCGAAGATTGATCCCAAAATTATCCATGACAAGTCCCTGCGTACCGTCATGCCCGGGTGCTACACGACCATGGCGCGCATCAAGCAGAAGCACGCGGAGTTCGAAAACAACCTCTACATGACCGAAAAACTCTGTTCCGCCGCCGCTCTCCGCGGTCTGATCGAATACCCCGAAGCGGAACTCAACGACGCGGTCGAAGACCTTCTCAACGCGGAATTCCACGACATTCTCCCCGGCAGCTCCGTCCGCGCGGGCGAAAACAACGGTCTGACGATCATGGAACACGGGATGCTCACGCTCAACCGTCTCCGCGCCAGAGCGTACTTCGCGCTGTGTGCCGCCGAACCCAAGGCGAACGAAGGGGAATACCCGATCCTCGTCTTCAACCCGAATCCCTACGAATGGGAAACCGAAATCACCTGCGAACTCATGCTCGCCGATCAGAACTGGTCGGACACAGTCGCCTACATCCCGCGCGTGGTCGATGCCGACGGAAACCCCGTTCCCGCACAGATCACGAAGGAGGAAAGCAACCTCAACCTCGACTGGCGCAAACGGATCGTCTTCCGCGCGAAGCTGAATCCGCTGACCGTCACCCGCTACTCGATCTACATGGATTTGATGCCCAAGCCGGAAAAAACCGTCCTTACAGCCGATGGGGACATCGTCATCGATCTTCCGGAAATTGGCAAGCACGTCGAAATCGACACCTCGTCCGGTCTGCTCCGTTCGTACCGGATGAATGGAAAAGAATACCTGTCCGGCGGCGCATTCCTTCCTTATTTTTATGAAGACAATCCCGACCCGTGGGGGATGGGCGGCTTCCAGCTTGCCGGAATGGGCAGAAATCCGAAGCCGTTCACGCTCATGCAGACTCCGGACGGCCCGTTCAGCGGCATGAAACCCGTCCAGATCATCGACGACGGGGAACTCTACACAGCGGTCGAGTGCTTCTTCTCCTGCGAAAACACCCGCGTCCGCGTGGAATACGACATTTATAAGAAAACCGGCGCGGTCGATGTCACCGTCGATGCCTTCCTGAACGACGCAAACCGGATGCTCAAGCTCGCGGTACCGGTCGCTCTCACCGGCGATTACATCGGACAGACCGCGTTCGGCACGGAATCCCTCTACAAAGATGGCCGCGAATGCGTCGCCCAGCGGTTTGTCGCCGTCCGCGATGCCGACCCGGTCAAGCCCTGTCTCGCGCTGTTCAATCAGGGAACCTACGGCTCTTCGTATGTCGAAGGAACGGTCATGATGTCCCTCGTCCGGGGAGCAACGTACTGTGCCCACCCGATCGGCGACCGCCCGATCATCCCGACCGACCGCTACGTCAAGAAGATCGACATGGGCGAACGCACGTTCAGATTCCGCCTCATGGCGGCAGACGAAGTCACGCTCGAACGCCTTGCGATGGAATACAATATGCCGTCGTACGCGTGCAACGTCTTCCCGTGGGGCTCGGAAGACACCGCGAAGGAATTCGCCCTGTC
>SVQN01000051.1 GCA_015065295.1 Oscillospiraceae bacterium | reverse complement strand
CATATCACCCACATAAACCGGCTACCACAGCCTAAAAAGGTTTTGGAAGGGGTTTGGGGAAACCTTTTCCTCAAAAAGGTTTCCCCAAGAAACTCCCCACCCGAACTTCCAACATTTTATAGCCCATCGTATACAGAAAATCACCATACAGAAAGGACTCATCATGAATCAGAAAACCACCCGCGCGGATATGAACCTGATGAACAAGCTGTTCATTCAGAACGCAAACGCAGAACCCATGTTCGACCGCATACCGCTCGCCTTCAAGGTCGGCGGTCGGGAAATCCACGGCATTCCCGCACAGTTCAAGCGCAGTTACTCCCGGGAACGGATCGACGCGAACATCATCCGCTATACCTATACCGGTACCTGCGAAACCTGCGGTCTGACCGTCAGGGCAATCCATCTCGAATACCGCGACTTCCCCGTTTCCGAATGGATCGCGGAATTCACGAACAACGGCGATCAGAATTCCCCGATCGTGTCCGATATTATGCTCGGCGGCAGCATTGCCGGGGAGTTCAAGGCGTTCGTCCACGGCAACGGCGACACCTGCCGCGATGACGGCTACGAATGGTTCACCGATACGCTTGAAGACGGCGGTATGACCATCGCTCCGCAGGACGCAACCTCCTGCAACGGCGCGTTCCCGTACATGAAGCTCGTCTTCTCCGATTTCGTTGTCCGTGCCGCCGTCGGCTGGCCTCATATGTGGAAAGCGGACGTTGCGCGTACCGAGGACGGCGTTTCGTATGCCTGCGGTCAGCTCCGCTGCAACATGACCATTCTCCCCGGCGAAACGATCATCACGCCCAGACTGACCCTCATGGCAACCGCCGGGGACGAAAGCCGAAGCTGCAATCTGTGGCGACGCTGGTACCTCGCGCACATTCTGCCGCGTGAAGGCGACGGTCAGCCGATCCCGCCGACGCTCTGCCTGCACCACTGGGGATGCGAAGGCAAGCCCGAACACACCGCCGCAACCGAAGAAAATCAGCTCCTCGGCATCGAAGAATACGTCCGCCGCGGCTACACGCCCGATATCTGGTGGATCGACGCCGGCTGGTACAAGTGCGACTATGACTGGCCGCACATCGGCACATGGAAACCCGACGCGGAACGGTTCCCGAACGGTCTCGGTCCGATCGGCAAGGCGTGCGACAAGTACGGTATCCGCTTCCTGCTGTGGTTCGAGCCGGAACGTGTGGTTCCCGGAACCGAACTGTTTGACGAACACAGGGACTGGCTCCTCGCTCCCGACGATCCGAACGGCAATCACCTTCTCGACCTCGGCAACAAGGAAGCCTGCGACTGGCTGATCGACCGCGTGGACTCCATCATCAAGGAAAGCGGCATCCGTATCTACCGTCAGGACTTCAACTTCAATCCGAAGTCCATCTGGGAACGCGCGGAAGCCGAAGACCGCATCGGCGCGATCGAAAACGGCCATGTACAGGGGTATCTCCGCTACTGGGATGAACTGATCTACCGGAATCCCGGTCTGTGGATCGACTCCTGCGCGTCCGGCGGCAGAAGAAACGACCTCGAAACCATGCGCCGCGCCGTTCCGCTGCACTTTACCGACGTCGGCTACGGCAATCTGCCGGTCAAGCAGAAGCAGTTCTTCGAAATGCACGAATGGATCCCCTACTTCCGTTCGCACAACATGACGTGGGATGCCGATCTCTGCACCGACAGCGTGGTCTATGAAGCAAACGACGATTTCTCCTTCCAGAACGCGATGGTTCCGTCCATGACCTCCATGATCTGGTTCAACGGACCGGACAAGGAATTCGAGACGGGCATCCGCATCCGCAAAATCTGGGAAAAGGCCGCCGACATCATTCTCGCGGGCGACTACTATCCGCTGACCGCCTGCCGCAAGGATTACCACGACTGGTATGTCGTTCAGTTTGACGACGCCGACAACGACCGCGGGTATGTCCAGTTCATCCGCAACACCCTCGCGGACGACGAAGCGTTTACCGCAAAAATGTTCGTCAACGAAGGCAGGACCTACACCTTCACGAATTCCACAACCGGCGAAAAATTCACGAAGACAGCGGACGAACTGAAGGACGGTCTGACGATCGCTCTGCCCAAGAGAACCGGCATTGTATTCTTCTATGAAACCATGTGAGGCAAACCTATGAAATTTCTGATTATCAACGGACCGAATCTGAATATGCTCGGCATCCGTGAACCCGGCATCTACGGCAGGCAGGATTTCGCCTACCTGCTCGACTATGTAAAACAGGCGTGCGACGACGCGGACGTGGAATGCGAAACGTTCCAGTCGAATCACGAAGGCGCGATTGTGGACAAAATTCAGGAAGCCTACGGCAGGATCGACGGTATCGTCATCAACCCGGCGGCGTACACGCACACAAGCGTAGCAATCCTCGACGCACTGAAATCGGTGGGAATTCCGACTGTGGAAGTCCATATTTCCGACATCAACAGCCGTGAAGAATTCCGCAAACATTCGTACATTTCCCTCGCCGCAAAGAAAACCATTGCGGGACATGGGATTCCGGGATATCGGGAAGCCATTCTCTGGCTCGCCGACGAACTGAGAAAGGGGTAAGGTATGATAAAAATCGCACTGACGAGTTCTTCCGGGGATAACACCTTTTACATCCGTCCGCGCTACACCAATGTGCTGATGCGGTTTGCAAGAGAAGCGGGTATTGACGTGATGCCGGTGATCCTGCCGATTACGTCCGACGAAGCACTGATCGAAACGTATGCCAACGAATTTGACGGCTTTATCTGCACCGGCGGCGACGATATCGACCCGTCCATTTACGGGGAAGAAAAGCATCCGAAATGCGGCGGAATCGAAAGCGGACGCGACATTTTCGAGCTGTCCCTGCTGAACAAAGTGACCGCGCTGGACAAACCGGTCATGGGCATCTGCCGGGGGATTCAGGTCATGAACGTCGCTCTGGGCGGCACGCTGTGGCAGGACATTCCGTCCCAGTGGAGCGAACCGAAAGGCAGCGTCCACTTTGTCCGGAACGAAACCAACGATCCGCGCCACCATGTCACGGTGTCCGGCAGTCTGCGTGATCTGCTCGGCGAAGATGTGATCGTCACGAATTCGTACCATCATCAGGCAGTCAAAACCGTCGGCGACGGTCTGGCGGTCTGCGGCGTGAATGAGGACGGCATCATTGAAGCGATCGAACATACGGAACTGTCGTTCTACAAAGCGGTACAGTGGCATCCGGAAGTGGACCCGGACGACGTATCGAAGAAGCTGTTCGTGGATTTCCTGCGGAACGTGGAAGGATAACGGATTATTACAGAAAAATGGAAAGACCATCCGATGTGGATGGTCTTTTTTGATGCTGTCGGAGAAATTGTTACGGTGTGGGAACTGCGGATTCCTGATAGGTTGTGACCAGTCTCTGGAGATTCTTGATCGCGGGCTTTTCGAGGGACTGATATTTTGCCGCGATGCTGTTTTCCTTGTTCTGGAGCGGTCCGAGAATCGTCCATGTAAAGATATCGCTCGCGTACGCACCGCCGTAGACAATGCAGAACATATCGGCGATCCCGTTGTAGATCAGGTCGATCATGCCGGAGGTATAGTCGTCACGCGCATACTTTACCTTCAGAGAGGTTTCGTAGTACGCAGGAAGAAGCGTTTCGTGGGTCACACGGCAGAGCATCTGCACAACCGCGCCGGACATTGCCGGATCAGGAGCCGTGACCGGGATCGCGCCGACTTCGGCGGTATCCCATACGACGGTACGGTAGGTGTCCTGTGCTTCATCGAGCTTCGGATTCGGGATAATACCGATTTCGGCTTCCATATCGCGGAACTTGCCGAAGTCGCCGAGACCGGTACCGCTGATGAACAGTGCGCCGCCGGAACGGAACTTGGTATGCAGGTCTTCGCCGTTTTCCGCATAATTGGTGCGGGTACCGGAGTTGTAGAACAGGTTATAAATATTGTCGTACAGAGCAACCAGACGGTCGCAGTACATGGTGAGGGTCGGATAACCGTTTTCATCGCGGGACACGAAGGGAATATCGGTGCCGTAGACATACGGGAACACACTGCCGCCGATGCCGCCGACGATCATGCCGTAGGTATCGTCCGCGTCGGGCTGGGCGTTGCCGTTGACATCCATGTACGCGCCTTCGATGAGCGGCAGCCATGTGTCATACGTCCACTTGCCGTCCGCAACGGTCTTGTAGAGATCGTCCGGATCACCGTAGAGGTCACGGTAAATATCACGGTTGTAGAGAAGTGCCTGCGAACGGTTCAGCACGTCCATGAAATAGTCGCCGGCAAGGAGATACATACTCTTATAGTCGATGGACAGGTTCCGCATATACTCGTCCCACCAGCAGTCTTCATCGAACGCCATTGTTTCGAGGGTCGCGCCGTCGATGAACATCCGGTCGATGGATGCCGTGGACATCCCGCGCTGGTCGTCGATAAAGAGGTCGCAGCCCGCGTCGCCGGACATAATCAGGGTCTGGATCGCCTGATAGACCTTGTCCCAGTTGTTGTTGGTACGGATGTACTCGAACTTGACGTTGAGGGCTTCGGAAACTGCCAGATTCCGTTCAAATACGGTGTCGTTGACCGCGTCGCCGTTCAGTTCGCCGGAACCTTCGATCAGGTAATTGGAGCTGATCGTGGTATCGCTGGTGCTGATGCGGAACGTGGTTCCGTTGTAGTTGAGACCGTCGAGAATGTCCGGTTCGGTCGTTTCGGGAGCTTCGGTTTCTTCGGCTGCGGCCTCTGCGGTACCGGCGTCGGCAGACGTTCCGGCATCGGCGGGAGCAGCGTCGCCGCAGGAAACAAATCCCGGAACCGTCATGAGAAGCGCAAGAAGAAGCGCGATAAGTTTCTGTTTACGCATGGAAAAATCCTCCTTGTTTATGGTAGATTCATTATAGCACCACCGGAAACGAAAGTCAATTCATTCTTCGGAAATCATCAGGAAACAGCTTTTACTTTTTTGGGGAGATACGGACTTGGGGGAACTTTTTGAAAAAAGTTCCCCCAAACCCCTTCAAAAACTTTTCATCTGGAAATGGGATGGATATAGTTTGTGCAATTCCGGTGCATCAAATATGGATATACAAATCCTGAGAAAATCGTACGCGAGCTCGTTACCTCGCCACAGCGGGTAGGACAGCTTGATTTTTCGTGAAAAAAGTAAATACTGTTGCTGTGCGGAAATCGTCCGGATTTTCCCCGTTCACCGGCATATCTCCGGATTGCGGTCGAGGTACGTTTTGAGAAAGGTCAGGATTTCCATCGTACAGTCCACTTTCCGGTTCAGTCTATAATTCCGTGTGGTTGAAAAATAGCCGAAATATCCCCACGGGTCTTTCGTCTGCGTTCCCCAGTCCCAGAGTCCGTCGGCATTCACGTTCGACAGCAGCCATTCCACGGATTCCGCAAGATACATCGACGAACCCCGGAAGCTGTTGATATAATTGAACGATTTGAACCACCGGCGGGTTTTGTCATACACAAAATTCTCCGGCAGTCTCGCGGGACAGTTGTCCCAGAAATGGCCGTGATAATAGGCGTGTTCCCCGTGATGCCGGAGCATGGCGTTTTCCATTTCCGGCGGAACCTCGTCCCGGCGGCAGAGGAGCAGCCCGAACTGCATGGGCACCAGCCGGTCTTCGCGGGTCAGAAATACGTCATGCTGGGCGTTTTTCTCGCGTTCATAGGAATATTCGCCCGATTCGTAGGCACGTCCGGCAATGTACATCCACTGCTGATAGGTGGAATCGCACAGTTCGTTGTACGGGCGGATGGATTCGAGTAAGGTGCAGACCGCTGCGCGTCCCCACGGAATCCCGCGTTCATTGGTCGTGACAAACGTCTCCCGGCTGTGTCCGGTGAGGAACTCCTCAAGGTAATTGCAGGCGTTGAACAGGATATCGCGGTCGTCGTACTGCAAACCGATGTAGAGACAGCGTTCGATTCCCGTCGCGGAGGTCGGGATTTTGTCCTTCGCGGAATAATCCTTGGATTGCAGCCGTCCCCATCCGCCGAATCTGTCCTGAGTTTCAAACATTTCCTCGACGATATCGCTTTTCAGAAACTGCGGATACCATTCGCGGACACGTTCGTCTTCCGGCGGCAGACCGAGGATGGAGGTTACTATTTTATACTTCACCGCCGGATACGGACAGATTTCATACAGCCGTTCGGCGAAGGTATGAAGATCGGATCGGGTCAGCATGGCGCACCTCCGTTTTCATAATAATGCAGAAACTGCACCGCCCAGAAGGTCAGATTACAGCGGAGTGCTTCCGGTCGGCGGTAATCCGCTTCCAGACCGATTTCCGCGTATGGTGTGGAATATTTGAAATTTTCCGTATACGCCCGCCGCTGATACGCGGATTCGAACCGCATGGTCAGCACACCGTCGTTCGCCGAAAGATTCTCAAGCACCGCATCCGCTGTCTCGCGGAGAACCGTCAGACGTTCCCCGCAGCCGAGCATGGCAAGGTGGGTCAGTTCCTTCAGACGGGTACGGTTCGGTGTGATTTCCGGTGAAAACGGATGGAAGGGACGCGCGTACGCCCAGCCGGGACCGACAAACTGACTGCCGATCTTCACAGCAACCTCATTGTCATCCCGCATGACCGCGTTCAGATGATTGATCGCGTCAGTGAGCATCCGGATATTTTCCGGTGTGCGCCATGCGTTCGTATGGGCAAGCGTTTCCAGATGATACTGACACGGCAGATAATCGTCCGGCTCGACGTATGGATAGTTGTATTTGCGTTTCAGATTCGGGTTGAATCTGGTGATTTCTTCAAGTGAGGAAATATCCTTCATCCGTTCAAATGCGTTCAGCGATATCTCCTGAAACGGCAGAACTTCCGGATCGTCGCCGTACCCGAGAAGTGCCTGCATGGTGTAAATCACCAGCATCAGACCGCATCCGCAGCTGAGTCCGATCATCCGTTTTTCAAACCGTGAGGCTTCCCTTTCGCGGAATTCTTCCCATAATATATCCTCATTCCGCATCGCTTTGACGAAATTTTTTACTATCGGCCAGTCTTTCGGGACAGCATAATTCGACAGCAGACGGGCCGCTGTTTCGCCGTCCTGAAACCGCGTTTCCATGAAGCGATCCGGCGAATGGGCACCGATTCCGACATATCCGTTCGGCTTGGCATAGCTTTCGACCAGACGGTAGGACGGAAATTCCCGGATCACGTCCAGCAGAGACTCTTCTTCTGCGAAAGAAATATCCTTCAGAATCTCTTTTTTCAGCCGGTACCGGATCACGGCTCCCGCGTGAGTGAGCAGATAATCAATGGATTTTCCGGGAATCATAATACCTCCTCCAGCAGCAGTTTTTCCGCGAACGCGCCGCGTTCCTCCGCTTTTTTCCGGCGGATTTCATCAAGCTGTTCCGCTGTCGTTCCGCGTGCGAGGGCGGCGGCATAGAGGACCTCCAGCAAATCTGCCAATTCTTCGATATTTCCGTCCGCGAGGTATTCCGCCAGCTCTTCGCCGAGTTTTTCGTCCAGTTTGGCAAGATATTCCTCGTCCGTCAGCACACGGACGCGCGCGGTCTGACCATTTTTGGCGATGATTTCGGGAATTCTGTCCCGGATCAGTTTGTTATACTTCATTCCGGGTCTCCCGCAAGATTCTTGGCGTAATAGAGAACCAGCGTGTCGTCCTCCACATCCGCCATCACAAATTCGTCATAGTGCCAGTGGAGGTAAATCCCGAGATTCCGGGTTTCCGCCGCTTCCACGCCGATCGTGATCCGGTCATACCCGTGTTCCTTCGCGTATTCCTCCATCATCCGCACCATGCGGGAGATATGTCCCTGCCCTTCATGTTCTTTTTCGATCCGCAGGGCATTGAGATTTGTCACCCGTTTGCCGTCCGCCAGATTCCGCCGTCCCCGGATTGCCGAACAGTCCGGTGAAAACAGCAAAGTCCCCTCCCCGACCGGTTCGCCGTCACATACGACCACAAAGGTCACGGCATCGCCGTTCCGGTTATAGCCGATGTACTGTTCCCGCCAGCGGAGCCATGCAGGTTCTTCGGGATTCTTCGCAATGTTTTTCGCCCAGATGCGTTCGAGATCGTCCGGCGCGGCGATGCGATAGGTGTAATTCTTCATAGCAGTCTCTCCGTTTCCCGTTTTTTCTTCATTATAGCATATTCTTCCCCGGTTTTCAACCCGATTTTTCGTATTCCGGCATCAAAAAAAGGACGATATTCGTCCCTTCTGTATGTCATCGCCTTGCGGCTGTTATTTTTTTGTCAGCAAATGAAGTCCTCGAACTCGAAGTAGCAATCACTGTCCGCAGTCACATAAATTTCTTCCCAGGATGTCTTGGCAAGCATGACTCCCATGTAGCTCTTTGCGTTCAGACGATGCCGGCCGTTTACGACTTCCACGTCGAACGGACACGATGCTGCCGCCTTCACAAAATTAAAAATGTCTGCTGCGCTGTCAAGTTTCACTTTGTAAATAAACTTATTTCCTGCTGTCACCGATCTGCCTCCTGATGTTGTTCGGGAATCGTTTTCGTTTCAACCTCGTATATTATACATGATTTTTCGGAAATGTCAATAGCCCGGATAAAGGTTCTCCCTATTGCACTTTTTCCTATGAAATTCCAGTCCGAACATTGTTATTATTCACAATCAATCTTCCGTTTTTTTGTGCATACCTACAGTTGTCACTCCTATTTCTACTTCAAACGGCAGTTTTTTACAGGAATAAAAGACAGTTTCCGGTGCAAACTACCGCATACAACCATCTCCCGGCGACGGGACAAGCAAAGGATATCAGCAATATTCATGAAAACACAGCCATACCGTCCCGCACGTCCTGTCTGCATTCTTCAGGCAGGTTCGGTGACGGGTCAGAAAGAAAAACAGGGGCCGCTCGGGAAATGCTTTGATCTCTCCGGCGACGACCGTTTCGGCAAGGAAACATGGGAAAAGGCGGAATCGGAAATGCAGCGGCTGGCGGTCGGCATCGCTCTTCGGAAAGCGGGACTTCGTACGGATGAAATCGACGCGCTGTTTGCCGGCGACCTCATCAACCAATGCACGGCATCCAGTTACGGTCTGCTGTCCTACCGGATTCCGTTTCTCGGACTATTCGGAGCCTGTTCGACCTGCGCGGAAGGACTTCTCATGGCGGCAATCGGACTCGGATGCCCGGCAGGAGCTATGGAACGCGCCGTCGCCGTGACCTCATCGCATTTCTGTTCGGCAGAGAGGCAGTTCCGCTTCCCTCTCGAATACGGCGGACAGCGGCCTCCGACGGCACAGTGGACAGTCACGGGCTCCGGTGCATTCGTCCTGTCGGCAGTGAAACGGGACATCGTCCGGCTGAGTGAGGAATATGTTCCGGTGATTGAGGAAGTCATGCCTGGGTGTATCGTGGATCGCGGGGTCACGGATGCCAACAACATGGGGGCGGCAATGGCACCGTCGGCAGCAGACACTCTGGAACGGTACTTCAAGGGAAGCGGACATACACCGGATTCGTTTGACCTGATTGCAACGGGCGACCTCGGCCGGGAAGGAACGGCGATCCTGCGCGATCTGCTGGAAGTCAAAGGGATCGACATTACAAAACATCATGTGGACTGCGGATGTATGATTTTCAGCGAAACCGAATCGGACACCCATGCAGGCGGTTCGGGATGCGGGTGCAGTGCCGTGGTACTGGCGGCGGATCTGCTGCCGAATCTCCGCCGCGGGGTTCTGCGGGACATTCTGTTCGTCGGAACCGGCGCGCTGATGAATCCGCTGTCGCTGAATCAGGGGCAGCCGATCCCGGGAATTGCCCATCTGATCCGCATCCGCGCCGTTCCGAAACGTGAATTTTCACACAAAATAACGGAGGAAATCTCTCATGCAGACGCTCCTTGAATATATCCGCGCCTTCCTTGTGGGAGGTGCGCTGTGTGCCATTGCCCAGCTTCTGATCGACCGGACAAGACTCACTCCGGCGCGTATTCTCGTCGGCTATGTCGTCAGCGGCGTGATTCTGGGTGCGCTCGGCCTGTATGAACCGCTGGTTGATTTCGCGGGAGCCGGTGCAACGGTTCCGCTGACCGGATTCGGCTATGTCATCGCCAAAGGGGTTCGGGAAGCGGTCACGCGTGACGGTCTGATCGGTGTTCTCACCGGAGGACTTACGGCTTCGGCAGGCGGCATTACAGCGGCGTTGTTATGCGGTCTCGGAGCTGCGCTGGTTTTCCGTGAGAAAGCAAAATAACAGAAAAAAATCGGGGGAACTTCATTCGGCAGTTTCCTCGATTTCCGTATGGGCGTTTATTCCTCCCCCTATATTTGCCAAAACTATTGACAAATCTTCCGAAAAAGCGTACAATATATCTGTATGATTACGGTTCCTGCATATCATTCGGGAACCACCTATTTTTGAAAGGATTGCATCATGAAAAAGAAACTCCTTGCTATGCTTCTTCTTTCCGCGATGCTTCTCTCTGCCTTCGCCGGATGCTCCGAAGGCGGTGAAAACACCGACGAAACCACTGCGGCTGACCCGTCGACTCCCGCCGCGGAAGAAACCGTTGTCGAAGAGGAAGAAGACACCCTCGAATCCGCAGCTGCTCAGTACGCTGACCGCGATTACGGCGGATACGAATACCGCGTTGCCGACCGAGGCGACCCGGGTACATACGCCGACTGGCAGACCTTCGACGTTTACGCTGCGGAACAGACCGGTGAAATCATCAACGATGCCGTTTATCAGCGGAATACGACTCTCGAAGAAACCATGAACATCAAGATTGCAGAACGTCCGTTTACGCACGGCGAAGTCACCAACAGCGTCAAGAACTCCATCATGGCAAGCTCCGACGACTATGACGTATTCACCGACGGTCTGTCCACGATGGCTCCGCTCGTATCCCAGAACTACATTCTCGACCTCCGCACCATTGACACCCTCAAGTTTGACAACGCATGGTGGGATCAGATGATCTACAAGGATCTCTCCATCATGAACAAGTCTTTCTTCATGACCGGTGACCTCTCCGTTATGGACAACTACGGTACCTGGTGCTACCTGTTCAACAAGACAATGATCGCCGATTTCGGTCTGGAAAATCCCTACGAACTCGTGGATTCCGGCAAGTGGACCATCGACAAGCATAACGAAATGGCATCGGCTGCTACCGTTGACCTCGACGGCGACGGCGCATGGACGATGGCAGACAGTTACGGCTACATCACCGAAACCTACAACAATATGGCGATGTGGAACTGCTTCGGCTACCGTCTTGTCACCAAGGATGCAGATGACGTTCCGACCTACACCTATAACGGCGAAGAACAGATTACCGCTCTCCAGAAGATCATCGAAACCCAGTTCTCTCCCTTCACCAACATGGGTTCCGGCTCTACCGTTACCGGCGGCGGCGGTCTGACCGAAAATACCCGCGAAAACCAGTTTGCCATCGGCCGTGCACTGTTCTACTATGCAGGTCTCCGTAATGTTACTCTGTACCGTGACAGCGACACCGATTTCGGTATCATTCCTTCCCCGAAGTACAAGGAAGAACAGGAACAGTATTATTCCTCCTACAGCTATGCAAACTGCACTGCGTACGCTATGCCTGTGACCGTTGCGGATACTGCCAAGATCGGCGATATCACCGAAGCAATGGCTCACCTCAGCGTTTACACTCTGACTCCCGCTTACTACGATAAGACCCTGATCGGTAAGTCCACCCGTGACCAGGAATCCGCTCCGATGCTCGACCTCATCCTTGCGACCCGTAACTACGACCTCGGCAACATCTTTGCATGGGGCGGCGTTTCCTCCGCAATTTACAGCATGAGCGACCCGAACACCGTTGCATCCTCTCTCCAGAAGCTTGAAAAGGCTGCCAACAAGGTTCTCCAGAGATTCATTGACGATCTCAGCGAAATGGAACCGTAAATTTTCTCCAAAGTCCAACAAAACAAGTCCGGTATGTGGTATAATACCCATACCGGATTTTTATATTTCAGAAAAGGAGACCCTCTTATGTTAAAAGAACGCGGCATCATCATCCATGCACAGGACTGCGGCGACTATTTTGCCTCCCGCATCGAGGCGACCAATCTCAATGTCCTCGGGATTCATCCCGAAGGCGGCGTTGCGGCTCATGTGTCCATGCAGAAATGTATGGAGATGCTGGAAACCGAAGAGTGGCGGACATTCCACCGCCGGATGGAAAAGGCGGGCATCGCCGTTGAGTTTGAAATGCACGCCCTCTCGTGGATTCTCGAACGGGATCGCTTTGAACGTTCGCCGGAATGGTTCCGCATGGGGGCGGACGGACAGCGTACACCGCAGTTCAACTGCTGCGCGTCCAATCCCGATGTTCTTGACTATATCCGCGAACGTTCCGCAATGCTGGCGAAAATTTTCCGTCCCGATACGGACAAATATTATTTCTGGATCGACGATGTGGCGGACGCCGCCTGTCAGTGTGAACACTGCCGGGAACTGTCTGCCTCCGATCAGGCACTGATTCTGTATAACGCCATTGCGGAAGGACTTGCGTCGGTCAATCCGAAGGCGAAGCTGAGTTATCTCGCCTATTTTGCGACCCTTCCCGTTCCGACGAAAGTGCAGAAGCGGGACAATATTTTCCTCGAATTCGCGCCGCTTGCCAGAGATTTTGACGTGAGTCTGTTCGATCCGTCCCGGGAAAAGAACTACAGTCAGGTCAAAAACCTCCCCGCATTGCTCGATTTCTTCGGGAAAGACGACGCAAAGGTGCTGGAATACTGGATGGACAATTCCCTGTTCTCCGGATGGAAACGTCCGCCGAAGGAATTCCACCTGACCGCACCGACCTGTGCCGCCGACGTTGCGGAATACCGGAAGCTCGGCTTTGATTCGATCACGTCGTTCGGCTGCTTCCTCGGCGAAGACTACCGCGACCTATACGGTGATGCGGATTTGAGCGAATACGATCGGATTCTCAGTACAGACTGAACACAGCAAGGGACACAAAACGTGTCCCTTGCTTTTGTTTATTTTGCCGTGTATACAATATTCACCACATCAAAGCCGTAATCGGCGGGGTTGAAGTCTCCTTCTTCCTGTGTACAGCAGAACGGCATGACGCCGTTTCCGACCAGATGATTGATGGCAAGCGTGTAGGCTTCGCGCGTGAACGCCGCATTTTTGTACCGGCTGAGAACCGCCGCGCCTTCGAGTTCGCCGATACGGAAGCCGTATTTGCCGTAGATCATCGTGCGGAAAATGGCAATCAGTTCGCCGTTGTCGTAAATGCCGAGCGGTTCGTCTCCGCGGGCATTGTGGTAAACGTCGCGCTGGGTCAGGCTCTCGCAGACCTTCCAGTCACTGCCGTATTCCGCCGCGAACGCTTTGACCGCCGGAAGATCATCCACCGTCAGAGGACGAAGCGTGAATTCCGGGGTGTGCGGAAGGATATCTCCGCGGTACATCCACCAACAGACGCTCGGTTCTGCCAAAATTCCGTATTCCCCCATGGTTCGTACAACATCCGCTTCTTCTCCGGGAAGGCTGAACGACGTTCCTTCGGCAAATCCGCGCAGGAGACGGACGTATTCCGCGATTTTCGCAGGATCGTCGGATACGATATCCGCGTATACCGAATTGCCGAAGGTATCCATGCCGATGTACGAACCGTCTTTGTCCGAAACGAACTGCGTTCCGTTGTATTCGTACATGACGATGGCGTTGATGCCGTAACGGATCGCGTCTTTCTGAAGAAGTTCATCCACAACGACAGCGGTATCGACCGGATGGAACGCCGGATGATCGTGCAGGAAACGGACGGCGTTCGTTTTGTCGGCAATATCGGCGTAGGTCAGCGGAACGTTTTCGTAATAGGAACGATATTCGCTCGGCGACCGTCCGTACAGACTGCCGAACGCGCGGGTGAAGCTCTCATGGGTTTCGTAGCCGCACTCGAATGCGATATCCGTGATATCCCGCGAGGTACTGCGGAGCAATACGGCGGCACGGGACAGGCGGGTGAATCGGACATATTCCATGACCGTGAAGCCGGTACGGGCGCGGAACAGGCGGTTGAAATAATCCGTGCAGAAGCCGGCATGGTCGGCTACATCGGCGATGGTGAGGTCGTCGGCATAACTGGAACGGATATAGGAAATGGCCTTGCTGATGAGATTCTGGGTTTCTGTGTTCATGAGAAATCCCTCCTTTCTGGTTGTGCCTGTAGTATACCACATCGGAAAACTATCTGCTTTGCAGAAAACGACAAAACAAAAAATACAGAAAAACACAATAAACTTTACTAAAACATATTGACAACCACACAAAACTATAGTATAATGCAGATGTAGCTACAATAAAACACACCAAACCACAATAAACTTCAATTTAAGGAGGCACACTATGTTCAAAGAAGAACGCCATACGGAAATTCTCCGGTATATTGAGGAGAACGGAAAAATCACTACCGCGCAGATTCAGCGGATGTACAGCGTCGGCTACGGCACCGCTATGAACGATCTCGACGAACTCTCCGAAAAGGGTCTCGTCCAGCGTACCCACGGAGGTGCGCTGAAGCTGAAACAGGTCGGCTATGCCCCGGACGGCATCCGCACGCTGTCGTCGAAGGAACGCTGCACGGTCATCACGGACAACTACCTCGCTATCGCCCGCAAAGCCATCGAACAGATTGAGAAAAACGATGTGATCTACCTTACGTCGGCAAGTCTCGGCTATATCATCGCCAAGGAACTGCCCGCCGATCTGTTTGTGACCATCGTGGTCAATTCCATCTCCATCGCGGAGGAACTCCGTCAGAAGCAGTGCCGCGTGATCGTGACCGGCGGCGAAATGCACGAAAACGGCAATTTCTACGACGATTTCACGAACGCGATGCTCCGCCGGATCAAGTTCGACAAATGCTTCCTCACCTCCGCCGCCTGCACCGCCTCGTTCGGCCTGTCCGTCCAGACGGCGCGCAACATCGGTCAGATGAACATCGTGATCGAAAATTCACGGCAGGTGATCGGGATGTACCCCGCAGAAAAGCTCGGACGGGATTCGATTTTGCAGATCTGTCCGGCAAATGTCATGGATATTCTCATCACGGAAGCCGAAGCGGACGACGATGTCTGTGCTTCCTTCACGGAACTGGGTGTGAATGTGATTCAGGTGTAAATAATTATTTGTGTAGTTTTGTCAATTTTATTTAATAATTCTGTATAAAAATACAATTGACAGGTTTCTTTTCATTGTGGTATAATTCTGAAACAGTATTAATAAAATAAGCTATTTCCAAGGAGATTATATCAACATGAAAACCCGCAGACTGTATGCGCTCATTTTCAGCGTGCTCCTGCTTTCCCAGTCCCTTCTCGCCTGTTCCGATACAACCGTCACGGAAGAAACCGCCGCAAATACAGATTCTTCCCTCTCTGCCGCACCTGCGGCGGAGGAAGAAACCGCTCCCGTTGAGGAAGAAGCTGTTTATATTTCCGACGATCTTCCGGATGCCGATTACGACGGCTACAATTACCGCATTCTGTCGTGCTATTTCTACGACAAGGAACTGGCAACCTACATTACCTACGACGAAATGACCGGCGACCCGGTCAACGATGCGCTGTATGAATCCCAGACGACCATTGAAGAACGATTCAATGTCGATATTACCTGGATCGAAACCGGCGACACCACTGCCGGACAGTCCTCGGCACGTTCGTCCATCACCGGCGGCGTGGATGCGTTCGACATTCTGATCGGTCACGACACCAATACGTTCGCGCTCGGAAAAGCAGGGCTTCTGCTGAACCTGATGAACATCGAACAGTTCAATTTCGACAAACCTTGGTGGCCGAAAAACACCGTGGAATCCCTGAGAATCGCCGACCGTCTGTATGCCGCTTCCAGTTATCTCTCCTACTGCGGTCTGCACTGGACCCGTGCCATTGCCGTCAACAAGGATTTTGCGGACGATCTCGGTCTGGAAGTTCCCTATGAAATGGTCAGAGAAGGCACTTGGACGCTCGACACTCTGTATTCGATGGTCGAAGGCGTTTCGATGGATATCAACGGCAACGGCCGTCTGGATGACGAAGACAAGGTCGGCTTCACCTCCGGCGGTCAGACGCTCTACTGCTTCCAGGAAGCCTGCGATGTCCCGATCTACCGTCATGATGCCGAAGGACTTCCGTTCCTCGATCTGGACATGGAACGCGCGGAATACTACAACGAAATGGTAGGCAAGCTGTTCTCCGGCGACGATTATCTGGCAAGCGGCGACTTCGGCGAAGTGCTGTTCCAGAAGGGCAACACTCTTTTCGCTTACACACAGGTTGGCAACGCTTATGACCAGTTCCGGCTGAGCGAAGTCCGCTACGGATTCCTTCCCTCTCCGAAACTCAATGAAATTCAGGAAAACTACATCAACTGCTGTACCGACGTACCGTGGGCAATGCCCAAGACCCTGACCGGCGAACAGCGCGATCTGGTCGGCACCATCACGGAAGCGATGAGCTGCTACAACTACAACCATGTTCTTCCGGCTTATTACGAAGGCGCGATCAAATCCCGTATCGCCGACGCTCCGGACGACACCGAAATGCTCCAGCTCATTTCCGATACCCGCACCATCGGGTTCGGTTACGCTTATGGTATGCCGCTGAACAATTTTGCAGGCACCACCATGGGCGGCGGAATCGCTTCCCACTTCCAGTCCCAGCAGAAGGTTGCGAACAAGCAGCTCGATCGTCTGATTTCCTCCACGCTGGAAATTCAGGACGACTGATAACCCACAAAATCAGGGAGAAACTTCCAAAAAAGTTTCTCCCTTTTGTTTTTATTCCATCAATTCAAAATCGTCCGCACCGTGCTTGCAGAGCGGGCATACGAAATCCGCCGGAAGTTCGTCCCCTTCATGAACATAGCCGCAGATCTGGCAGACCCACTTCTTCTTGCCGGATTCCGCGGGAGCTGCCGCCGGTTTCGGCTTGATATGCTTGAAGTAGTAATCGTAAGTCACACTCGGTTCGTCGGAAAGAACCTTCGCTTCGGTCACGTCCGCGATGAACAGCGTATGCGTACCGCAGTCGATCTTCTGGATCACTTCGCCGGACAGCACTGCGTTCGTGTGTTCGGGGAGATAGCGCACCCAGTTTTCCGAACGCTCCGCCGGAAGTCCCGCGAACTTGTCCACATCGCGTCCGCTCTGGAAACCGAACCGCTGGAATACGTCAAACGGTGTGCTTTCCGTCAGGACGGATACGTTGAATACCCCCGTCGCATCAATCATGTCGTGCGTCCGGTTGCTCTTGTTTACGCCAACTGCGATCCGCTTCGGTTCATCCGTGATCTGCATCACGGTATTGATGATACAGCCGTTGTCCTTCCCGAATTCGACGGATGACAGCACAAAAAGCCCGTAAGAGAGCTTGAACATTGCGTTTTTTTCGATTTCAGCCATAATTTACACCTGTATAACAAAAAGTGAACAGGGGGACGCTGTCCCCCTGCGGTTTTCTTAATAATTTTCAGATCTTACTTCAAAGTATGCCTGCGGATGAGCGCATACGGGACATCCCTTCGGAGCTTCCTTGCCGATGACGAGGTGACCGCAGTTGCGGCATACCCACATCACTTCGTCGGACTTTTCGAAGACCTTCTGCATTTCCACGTTGTTCAGGAGCTTGCGGTAACGTTCTTCGTGGCTCTTTTCGATTGCGGCAACCATGCGGAACTTGTTTGCGAGAATCTTGAAGCCTTCTTCTTCCGCCTCGTCTGCGAACTTCGCGTACATATCCGTCCATTCGTAATATTCGCCTTCCGCTGCATGAAGAAGGTTTTCCGCCGTATTGCCGATGCCCTTCAGTTCCTTGAACCACATCTTGGCGTGTTCCTTTTCGTTGTCGGCGGTTTCGTTGAAGATTGCTGCGATCTGTTCAAAGCCTTCCTTCTTTGCAACGGATGCAAAGTAGCTGTACTTGTTGCGCGCCTGGCTTTCGCCTGCGAATGCGCTCATCAGATTCTGTTCGGTCTTGCTGCCCTTGAGTTCCATACTATTTCTCCTTTATCAGTTGATTTTGGTTCGTGGCTTATTCTGCCCTTGCTGTCACCATATTATACCATGGATTTTCGGATTTGTCAAGATCTTTATTGAGATTTCATCTCAATAATTTTATTCTTCTTCGTTGCCGTCGTTCTTCCGCCTTGCTTCGGCGCGGGCGGCATCAAGTTCGTCCAGTTCGAATACAAACTTCTTCCCGCAGAAACGGCAGTTCGTTTCGACCGGTTCGCCCGCTTCGCGCAGTTCGTTCATGTCGTCTTCGTTCAGACCGATCAGCGCACGGAGATACTTGTCACGGTTGCACGGACAGGTGTAGTCGATATCGAATTCGTCGAACATTTCATAACCGATGCCGTCGAGAATCATGGCGATGATTTCCTCGCCGGTCTTTCCGTCCGCGATGAGCTTGGAAACGGATTCCATCTTGCCGATGTTGTTTTCGAGGGTCGGAATATCTTCTTCGTAGTAGCCGGGCATCAGCTGGACAAGATAGCCGCCGGCCGCAAAACACATATTGTCGTGATCGACGCGGACACCGAGAGCACAGACGGTGGGTGTCTGTTCACTGGTGGCAAAATATTCGGTGAGGTCTTCAGCAATTTCACCGGAAACGATGGGCGCAACGCCGACGTACGGCTCGTTCATGCCGAGGTCCTTGATAATGTACATGGAACCGCGTCCGACCGCGCCGCCGACATCGAGCTTGCCGAGTTCGTTCGGAGGAAGTTCGACCGTCGGGTCATCCGCGTAGCCGCGCACGTTGCCCATGTAGTCGCCGACGCAGACAACGCTTCCGCACGGGCCGTCGCCGCGAAGCTGGAACGTGAGGGTGTTGTCTTTATCCTTAAGCAGGCTCGCCATGAGGGAGGTACCGGTCAGCGCACGTCCGAGAACGGCGGTCATGGTCTTGGATGTATGGTGAATTTCGCAGGATTTTTTAACAATTTCGGTACTGTCGCAATAAATCACGCGGATTCCGCCGTCGGACGAGATCGCGCGCATAATAACACTGGGTGTGGTAGCCATAATATTCTCCTGATCTTTGATAAATTGTCGTTTATTCATAAGAATCGCCGTTATTCACAGCGTTTCCGCCAAGGGTGCGGCACAATTCCAGAAAATCCAGTGCCGCCGCCGTCAGATGCTTGTTCCGGTGATACACGATTTTGTACTTCCGTCTGAAGTCGATCCCCTCGACAAACAACTGCGCGACCCGTCCGTCCGCGATTTTTTCGTCCGCCATCCGCTTCGGAATGATGGCAATCCCCAGTCCGGCACAGGCGGCGTTCATAAGCGCGGCGGTGCTGAGGCTCTCCCAGACCGGTTCGGGAAGCGGATATTCCAGCGATGCCAGCGTACTGTCGAACACTTCGCGGGTTCCGCTGCCGTGTTCACGCAGAAGAAAATCCATCCGGAGGAATTCGTCCGGCGAAAGAACCGTTCCGTTGGCAAACTGCGCGGAGGACGCGATCACGGCGAGGCTGTCCTCCATGAAGTCCTCCGAAACCAGATTGTCGTCGTGGACAATCCCTTCCATCAGCGCAAAATCCAGTTCGTTCTGGAGAGTTGCGCGTTCCAGACGATCCGAACGATCTACTTTGACCCGCACCGTTGTTCCGGGATGAACTGCGCGGAACTGCGCGGCATATTCGGGAAGGAGCATCGAACCGATGGAAATGCTCGCGCCGACGCGGATCACACCGTTCTGCTCCCATTCGCGGACGGTCTTTTCCATATCGTCAAACGTCAGCGAAATGCTGCGTGAGTATTCGCGGAACCGACGTCCGGCTTCGCTGAGGTACAGGCGACGCGAGATCCGGTCGAACAGGCGTACGCCGTAGTAGTTTTCCAGTTCGGAGATCGCCAGACTGACAGCCGGCTGGGTCATGTGAAGCTGTTCCGCCGCTTTGGTGGTGTTGCATCCGCAGTCGCAGACCGCTTCGAATATTTTGATATGTCGTATGGTAATGAACCATCATCTCCAATCCGATACTATAAGCATATACTTATCGTTTCCATTAAATTATATCATTTTACATATTCGCGCGCAAGGTGTATAATAGTATCAGAACAACTCTGTGCGGAATTCATCCAAACCGGAGGATTCCCGCACTTTTTCCGGAGGCATATCATGACATCCACTCTTCCGCAAATCTTTTTTCACTCGCTCCGGCTGTCCGCGTCATCGTTCGGCGGGGGCTATGTCCTGATCGCGCTGATGCGGCGGCTCTATACCGAGCGGCTCGGCTGGCTGACCGAAGAGGAAATGCTCGACGTGACCGCTCTTGCCCAGACAGCCCCCGGTGCGTCCGCAGTCAACGCCGCCGTCCTGAGCGGCTACAAACTCCACGGATTTTCCGGTGCGGCAATCGCGGTTGCGGGAACAATCCTGCCGCCGCTGCTGATTATGGCCGTCCTTGCGGCACTGTACACCGGACTTCGGGAGATCGGCTGGATCGCCAGACTTCTCGCGGGGATGCAGTGCGGCGTTGCGGCGGTTCTGCTGCACACGGTTCTCGGCATGACAAAATCCGCCGTGAAAAAGCCGCTTCACGCCGTGATTTTTGCCGCCGCTCTCCTTCTGATGCTGATTTTCTGAGGATATTATGCTGTATTTTCTGCTGTTTATCAAATTTTTTGTGATCGGTGCGCTGTCGTTCGGCGGAGGATATGCTTCCCTTCCGTTAATCCAACGCGTGATTGTGGATGAACAGGGATGGCTGACCGTTCCGGAGTTCGCCGATATTCTCACACTGTCCGAAGTCACACCCGGTCCGATCGCACTCAATGCGGCATCGTTTGCCGGATACCGCGTCGCCGGAATCGCCGGAAGCATCGCCGCCACGCTCGGCTGTACCGCACCGTCCTGCATCATTGTGTCGGTTCTCGCGGTACTGTATGTGAAATACCGGAGCGGTGCGCTGTTTTCGACCGTTCTCGGGACGATCCGTCCGGCGGTCTGTGCGATGGTCGGGTCATCGTTTCTCACCATCGCATCGCTCGCCCTGTTCGGAGCATCGTCGGGAACGCTCAATATCGCCGCTGTTCTTCTGTTTGCGGGAGCCTTTCTTCTGATGCTGACGAAAAAAGTTCCGACCGTCGCCGTAATTCTGTTTTCCGGTCTGTGCGGACTTCTTCTGCTGTGATTACATGAGAATCTGATCGTTGATGGTCAGGCGGAATTTCAGTTTGAGGCATTCCGCCGCCTTCCGGCAGAGGATCATACGGTTCAGGAAAATTTCAAAATAATCGGTCACGCTGCTGTACTGCGTGTCAATCTCGAGGGCAAGACAGATTTCGGTTTTGTCCTCACTGATCGTGAG
>SVQN01000050.1 GCA_015065295.1 Oscillospiraceae bacterium | reverse complement strand
GGATAATGTTTCGTCTGACCATATAGATACGGTAGTTTGGTTTCTGTGATTACATTGTAGTTTTTTGCAGTAATCCTCTCATGTCTGACCATTTTTTCAAGCCAGTTCATTGCTTCATCGGGGCAATTCAAGTACATGGAGTTAAGGGCACACTGTTCATAATCATAATGTGGACTGGTGAAAGGCATTTCATCTTCTCGTTTACCTATTATGAGATCATAGATATCCGGGTAGAGCCGGTGGCAGGTATACGCCTCTTCAAATTTTCCCTCTTCTCTCCAGAATTTGCCTATTGCAAAAAGCTGATACTGAAGATAATCGAGTGCTTTATAAATATTTTCTGCAATCTGTCTGCGGCTTGCTTCTTTTCTGTCGAGAAGCCTCAAAGCACATGCTTTCCAGTGTCCACCTTCTACATATGAATCAAATGCCGGTATCTTCTCCGCGTGTTCCAGCATTTTTTCGTAATTACCCTTATCTTGGTAAAGAATCGCCATCCACATATTGGCAGAATTCAAATATCGGCTGTCCGTGCAGTGCCCCAGAATTACGTTTGCCTGACGGAATAATTCATTTTCCCATTTTTGTATCTCTTCGGTTTTGTCCTTCATTTCATCACTGTCCTTATATTCATCCAGCAGACCATGGATGTGTCCCAGTGAATACGCCAGAAGTTCATAATTGTTCGGATATACTTCAAGCATCTTCTGTACATCCTCACAGCATTCTTTCTGCCAGTCAAAACTACTGATGCCTTCTGGAAGATTGCAGATTTTCTTTTCTGTATCTTTGATGAAGGAGGTAATTTCTTCCTCTCCGTCCATGCCGTCCTTGCCGAACAGTACATCTGTCGTCACGCCGAACACATTCGACAGCGGCACGATCTGCGAAATATCCGGCATACCGGTTCCGTTTTCCCAGCGGCTGACTGCCTGATAGGTGATATTCAGCTGTTCCGCCAGTTCTTCCTGTGTAAGATTCCGTTCCTTCCGCAGTCTGCGGATGATCTGCCCCATTGTTTCGCTCATGCTTTATTCTCCTTATTGTAAATTCCGGTACCGTTGTCCATAGTATACCAGATATTTTCGGGATTGTACAGCGATGCAAATATGCAGAAACCTCAACGGAGCATTGCATTTTTCACGCGGATTCCGACAGTTCGTTCCAGAGCGTGAAGCCGAGAATCAGCACACCGCCGGATGCCTGTGCGAATGTCAGCGGTTCGCCGAGCACGAAAACCGAAATTGCTACGGCAACCAACGGGTCGATGTAGCTCAGAATCGCCGCTTTCTGGCCGGGAAGCTCCTTCAGCGCGGAGAAATACATACAGTAGGTGATGCCGGTGTGGACAAGCCCGACCACCAGCAGGAATCCCCATCCCGCCGCGTTCAGTCCGCCGAGGGTCACGCCGCTTGTCGCCGCCACATACGGAATCAGGGTGACAACTGCCGCGAGAAACTGCAGGAACGTCCGGTGAATGCCGTCCACGTTCCGGATGAATTTGTTCAGCAGGATGACCGACGCATAGAACACGGCCGCACCGAGTCCGAACAGAATCCCGATGGAATCCCTGCCGCCGGACGTTCCTCCGCCGATGCCGGTGATGAGAACCAGCCCGACCGTGGACATGACAAAGCAGACAATCTGCCGCACGGTCAGTTTTTCGCGGAACAGGAGGGGACAGACCGCCGTGACGATGACGGGCGCAAAGTAATAGCTCAGCGTTGCGGCGGAAACCGTCGTGTAGTTGTACGCTTCAAACAGCAGAATCCAGTTGATCCCCATGGCCATACCGGAAAGAAGCAGCAGCGGAATCTGCCGCCGGATTGCGCCGAACGGGATGCGCTGTCCCGTTGCCAGAAGATATATTCCGATAAATCCCGCCGCCAGAACCGCGCGGTACAGGGCAAGTTCTCCGGACGATACCGGGATATTCCGCACGAACAGTCCGATCGTTCCGAAAACGGCCATGGAAGCGATCATCATCCAGCGTGCACGATTGGTAGTTTTCATGAAATTCCCCTTTGTTCACAGAATTGTTTTCTGAAAATGATATGGGGAAAACTTTCTTTTCCAAAAAGTTTTCCCCGCGAACGTTTATGATTCGGTTAACCGCCGAGATATGCTTGACGTACCATTTCGCTTGCCGCCAGCTCGGCTCCGGTGCCGGAGAGGACGATGCTGCCGTTTTCGAGAACGTAGGCACGGTCGGAAATCGCAAGAGACTTTCCCGCGTTCTGCTCAACGAGAAGAATCGTCGTGCCGTCTTTGTTGATATCCTTGATGATCTCGAAGACCTGATCCACCAGAAGAGGAGACAGACCCATCGACGGTTCATCCAGCATCAGCAGCTTCGGATGGCTCATGATCGCGCGCCCCATCGCCAGCATCTGCTGTTCGCCGCCGGAGAGAGTACCCGCGATCTGGTTTTTCCGCTCCGCAAGACGCGGGAAGCGAGTGTAGATCGCGTCAAGGTCATTCCTGAAGCCCGACTGATCCTTGATTGAATACGCGCCCATCAGGAGGTTTTCGTATACCGTCAGTTCCTGGAAAATCCGGCGTCCTTCCGGGACCTGCGTCATGCCCAGACGGACAATTTTGTGACAGGGCGTCTGGGTGATGTCGTGACCGTCGAACGTGACCGAACCGCCGCGCTTCGGAATCAGGCCGACCACCGACTGCATTGTCGTCGTCTTGCCCGCGCCGTTCGCGCCGATCAGCGTCACGATTTCTCCCTGATTGACCTCAAAGCTGATCCCCTTCAGCGCACAGATCACACCGTAATACACTTGGAGATTGTTTACTTCCAGCATTGCCATATCCTTAACCTCCGATGTATGCCTTGATGACTTCCGGGTCACGCAGGGCGGTCTTTGTGTCGCCTTCCGCCAGAACCGTACCGAAGTTCAGAACCGTTACCTCGTCGCAGAGACCGGCGACAAACTTCATGTCGTGTTCGATCAGCAGAATTGTCATGTCAAAATGGTCGCGGATGAAGTGAATCGTCTTTTCGAGGTCTTCCGTTTCGTGCGGGTTCATGCCCGCCGCCGGTTCGTCGAGAAGAAGGAGCTTCGGATTCGTCGCCAGCGCACGCGCGATTTCCAGCTTGCGCTGCTTGCCGTACGGCAGATTGCACGCTAAATTGTTGCGCTCTTCCTCCAGATCAAAGATCCGGAGAAGTTCCTTCGCGCGGTCGCGCATATCCTTTTCTGCCTTGAAGTGGCGCGGCAGACGGAACAGCGATTCCATGACCGTGCAGCGGAATTCCGGCTGGTCGTGCAGACCGACCATGACGTTGCGGACGACCGTCATGTTGTTGAACAGACGGATGTTCTGGAACGTCCGGGCAATGCCCTTGTGGTTGATCTTTTCCTGACTCAGGCCGCACAGTTCCTCGCCGTCGAGGAAAAACGTGCCGGTTGTCGGCTTGTATACGCCGGTGAGCAGGTTGAAAATGGTGGTCTTTCCGGCACCGTTCGGACCGATCAGACCGTAAATCTGGTTCTTTTTGATGCGGATGTTGACGTTCTGCGCCGCCTTCAGACCGCCGAAGGAGATGCCGAGGTCACGGGTTTCGAGAATGAAGTCTGCCATCAGTGATCTCCTCCTTTTCCGGAATTGTTTCTCTTTTCCAGCTTATCCTGCGGGACAAGGTCGATCGAAAGAACTTCGTTCATCTCGATCTTGGTCGGGACAACGTCCCACTTTGCCTGGTCGTCCTTGATGTTCGCCGGATTGTGACGCGTACGGACGAGTTTGTTCCAGAGAACGCCGAGATTGTGACGGTCGCGGAAGGACTTGAGCTTCGGCGCGTTGTTGTAAATGACAATCACGATCAGGATGACCGCGTACAGGAGATTCTGCAGAACCGCGAGGTCGCCGGTCAGGATGGTCGCGAGCTTGGTGTTGAGGAAGGTAATCAGCGTCGCCGCGAGGATGGAACCGTTGATGCTGCCCATGCCGCCGAGGACGACCATGACGAGAATTTCAATGGAGTA
Organism: Oscillospiraceae bacterium; assembly: GCA_015065295.1. GTDB lineage: Bacteria > Bacillota > Clostridia > Oscillospirales > CAG-272 > UMGS1696. The sequence continues at coordinate 17,688 of SVQN01000050.1, read as the reverse complement.
GTTGTAGCCGAACTTCGCGCTCTGCACGGTGTAGTTGCTGAAGCTGTAGAGAACGCCGGCGATGCCCGCGAAGAATGCGGAAATCGTGAACGCCAGCAGCTTGTACTTGGTGACGTTGATGCCGCAGGCGCGTGCCGCGATTTCGTTGTCGCGGATGGCGGTGACGGCGCGGCCATGTTTGCTTCGGATGAAGTTCTGGATTGCCGCCAGCGTCAGAAGAACGAGCAGGAAGGCAAAAATGAAGAGATAATTTTTATCAAAACGGGGCGTTTCCAGACCGAGCGCACCGCCGAAGGTTTCGTCGGAGGTGTTCTGGAAAATGGACTTCACGATTTCGCCGAACGCCAGCGTGACAATTGCCAGATAGTCGCCGCGCAGACGGAGTGCCGGGATGCCGATGACTACCCCGCAGAGAGCCGCGATGCCGCCGCCGACGAGCAGACCGAGCAGAAGTCCGACAATGCCGCCGCCGAGTGAAGACGGAAGCAGGGAAGCAACCTTCCCGCCGAGGTACGCGCCCACGCACATGAATCCGGCATGACCGAGGGACAGTTCCCCGAGGAAGCCGACGACAAGGCTGAGGGATACGGCGAGGATCACGCTGATGGCGATCTTTTCAAGAAGGAAGAGCAGCGAGCTGTTCAGCCGTCCGCCGGTCAGGGCGATGATGCCGAACACGAGCGTGAAAATGCCGATGACGATATAGTTGATGTAGTGGTTCCAGCGAACCGATTTCAGTTTGTTCATCATACCTTTTCCCTCCGTTTCTTGCCGAGGAAGCCGGTCGGGCGCACGAGAAGAATGATAATCAGGATGGAGAATTCGATCGCGTCGGTGTAGGGAGCGATCGCGGTGATCTTGTAGGAGATGGATTCGACCACGCCGAGCAGGATGCCGCCGAGCATTGCGCCGGGGATGGAGCCGATCCCGCCGATGACCGCCGCAGTGAATGCCTTGATCCCGGGCATTGCGCCGAGGGTGCTGGAAATGCTCGGTGCCTTGAGGAGATAGAACAGACCTGCCAGTGCCGCGAGTGCGGAACCGATGGCGAACGTGATCGTGATAATGCCGTCCACGTTGATGCCCATGAGCTGGGCCGCACCCTTGTCTTCGGAAACGGCGATCATTGCACGGCCGAGACGGGTACACTTGACAAACAGGGTAAGCGCGACCATGACAACGACGGTCACAGCGAGCGTAACGAGCGCGGAAACCTGTACGGGAACGCCGAGGAATTTCACAGAGCCGAAGTCATAGACCGTGACCATTTTGTTGGCGGAGCCGAAAATGATCTGGGCAAGGCTCTGGAGAAGGTAGCTGACGCCGATGGCCGTAATCAGCACCGCCAGCGGAGATGCGCCGCGCAGAGGCTTGTACGCAACTTTTTCGATGGTGATCCCGAGCAGAACGCAGAAAACGACCGCCATCAGGATCGCAAGAAGCGGATTATGGAATGCCATAAACACATAAATCACGTATCCGCCGACCATGATAATGTCACCGTGGGCAAAGTTGAGCATTTTTGCGATACCGTAGACCATGGTATAGCCGAGCGCGATCATGGCATAGATCCCACCCAGGCTCAGCCCGTTTATCAGTGTGGATAAAATAAGTTCCATAACGATACCTTAATAAAAAAATAGGGATTGGGGAGAAACTTTATAAAAAGTTTCTCCCCAACGAACTTTCTGTAAGTGAACGATTGATTAGTTAGCTTCCTTGATAACGTACTTGATCGCGCCCTTGTTGACGTAGCCGGTGGATTCCCAGGAGATCGGGCTGCCGTCGCCGGTCACTGCGCCTTCGAGTGCGTAGCCGCCGTTGAATTCTGCGGTGAGGATATCGCAGAGGTCGGATGCGCTGATGGTTACGGGAATCTGCTTGCCGCTGTCAATCGCGTTCTTCATTGCGCCGTAGATAGCGTATACGCAGTCATACGCGGATGCGCCGAACTGGTTGAGAGTTTCCGCGCCGAACGCTGCAACGTACTTGTCGATGAATTCCTTTGCCTTGCCGTCGGTTGCCTTGGAGTTGAAGTGGGACAGCATGGTAACTTCCTGCGGGATTGCGGTGATATCGAAGCCTTCGATGTTGTCGATGCCGTCAAAACCGTCACAGCCGTAGTAAACTGCGTCTGCCGCAATGATGTCCTTAGCCTGCATCATGAAGAGAGAAGCGGGCGTATAGTAAATCGGCATGAAGATGAAGCCGCAGGACTTGAGAGTGTCGATCTGGGTGGAGAAGTCGGTGGTGTTCGCATCGGTGAAGGTGGTTTCCACAACGGTTACGGAAGCGTCAAGATTGGACTTGAACTGGTCGTAAATTCCCTTGGAGTACGCGTCATCGGACTTGTAGAATACGCCGATGGTCTGACCGGAGAAGTTTGCGCTGACGTATTCCGCAGCAACCTTACCCTGGTTGCCGTCTGCGAAGCACATCTGATAGCCGTTCGGGTTGGTGGGGATGTCGTCGCCGGATGCGGAAGGAGTCAGGAAGAATACGTTGTCATCTGCGGACAGATTCTTGAATTCCAGACCCGGAGCGGTGGTAACGGTACCGAGAGATACCTGCATACCGCCTTCGTACATGGAGGAGTAGTTGGTGGAAATCTTGGTGGCGTCGTGCATATCGTCGGTTGCGATGAGCTTGAACATAACGCCGTTCAGACCGCCGGCCGCGTTGATTTCGTCAACGGCCATCTGTGCGGAGTTGGCAACGGCTACGCCGTACATAGCGGCACCGCCGGTGAGAGGACCGGATACGCCGATCACATATTCGGTATTGGTTTCCGCATAGTTTACACTGCCGCAGCCCGCAAACAGGCCGAGACCGAGAACAACAGAAAGAACAAGTGCAAGAACTTTAGTGAGTTTCATGAAAATGACCTCCGTGAATGAATTTGCTTGCATGTGTACAGTATACATCTTTTTTGAGGCAATGTCAATATTTAAGAACATATTTTGATTTGTGTCGTTTTAATAATTCTCGTGCATTTGAAAAGAAATATCCTATCAATTTTACATAAAATTATGTGAAATTAATGAAAAAATGTGATTTTAATCCCTTGCGGCGGGAAACGATTGACATTTTTCGGCGGACAGAGTATAATAAACAAAAAGAATTGCAGACAAAGGAGATTCTCTATGCAGAATATCATCAATGCAGTAGAAAAATACCGCACCATGATTCTGGAAGCCGAACGTTTTATCTGGAATCATCCGGAGACCGGCTTCCGCGAAACCGTTACGTCGGGCTACATGGAAGAACAGTTCCGCGCGCTCGGCTATGATCTTGTCATGGCGGACGGCATCACGGGCTTCTATACCGTGATCGACACCGGACGTCCCGGCCCCGAACTTCTCATTCTCGGCGAACTCGACTCCATCATCTGTCCCGGTCACAAGGAAGCGGATCCCGTGACGGGTGCTGTCCATTCCTGCGGTCACAACGCACAGTGCGCCGCCCTGCTCGGAATTGCCGCCGCACTGAAGGAACCCGGCCTGATCGACGAACTGAACCTCAGCGGCCGCATCCGTCTGTGCGCGGTTCCGGCGGAAGAGCTTCTCGAAATCGGCTACCGGACAGAACTGAAAAACAAGGGCGTCATCAAGTATTTCGGCGGGAAAACCGAATTCCTCCACCGGGGATACTTTGACGGCGTCGACCTCGCGTTCATGGTGCATACCTCCGGTTCGTACTCCGTGAACGGCGGCTCGGTCGGCTGTATGTCGAAGAAAATCATCTACAAAGGCGTTGCGGCACACGCGGGCGGCAGTCCGTGGGGCGGCAAAAATGCCCTGTACGCGGCGACCTGCGGCATCAATGCCGTCAACGCGATCCGCGAAACCTTCTCGGAACCGGACATCATCCGTGTACATCCGATCATCACCCACGGCGGCGATATGGTCAACGCCATCCCGGCGGAAGTCACGCTGGAAAGCTACGTCCGGGGCAGCAGCTTCAAGGCGATCACCAACGCGAACAAAAAAGTCAACCGTGCGCTGACCGGTGCGGCTCTGTCCATCGGCACGAACATTGAAATCATTGACGCACCCGGCTACGGCCCGCATCACAACGCACCGGGTATGAAGAAAATCGCGGAAGAAGCGGCAAAGCTCGTGATTCCGGATTATCCCATGAGTTCGAGCGATCACGTCGGTTCCGGCAGTACGGATATGGGCGACCTGTCCGCGATCATGCCGGTCGTTCACCCCTACTGTGCGGGCGGACGCGGCACCGGTCACGGCAGTGACTATGAAATTGCCGACCCCGTGGCAGCCTGCGTGGACTGCGCGAAGTGGCAGATCGGAATGCTGTACCTGCTCCTGACCGACGGTGCGGAACGTGCGAAGACGATCGTTTCGGAATACAAGGCACCGTTTGCCTCGAAGGACGAATACCTTGCCTTCATCGACAGCCTGAACGATTCCGGCGACCGGATCACCTACAATGAAGACGGTACGTCAAGCGTAAGACTTTAACGGAAACCAATGAAAAAAGGGAGCGTCCGCTCCCTTTTTTATGGCTTGTTCGGTCAGCCGTTGCCTTCGAGTTTGTCGAGAAGACGGCCGAGTGCCTTGTTCCAGGCCTTTTCCATGCTCTTGAGCTTGGACGCGATTTCCGCGTTCTGGATATTTTCGTAGAAGAAGCCCATCATGCCGACGAGAGAGTCGCCCCAGTAGAAGCAGAAGTCCGCTGTGATGCTGTCGTGGATCAGGTCGATCATCTGCGCGGTGGTCTGGTCGCGGCTGTACTTGTTCTTGAGTGCCATGTCATAGTACACCGGAATGACCATGTCGCTGGTCATGGAACACATTGCCTCCAGAACCGATGCGATCATCGGGATCTTGTCTTCCGCAATGGTTGTGGGAGCACCGTAGATCGGCACGCCGTCGTACTGGTTGACGCGGTAGTTTTCCTGCGTGTCGTCATACTTCGGAAGCGGAATGACATAGAAGTCGGATTCCATGTCGCGGATCTTTTCGTTGGAGGTAAATCCGAACGTGTTCGGGCAGAACAGCAGGCGGTCGCCGGTGAACATGGTCACGCAGGTACCGTCAAACGCCGCATTTTCCAGCATACGGCCGTAATCGGTCGAGTAGAACAGAGTATGGAGCTTGTTGAACGCGTCGACGGTATGTTCGCTGTTAAGAGCCGCCGTGTAGTTGCCGTCCGCGTCGATGCCGGTGTACTGAATGTCTGCCGCAAAGACCATACCGTTCAGAACGTGACCCTGCTGCATGATCACACCGTAGGAGTCGTTGTCGTCGTAGGTACCGTCGCCGTTGAGGTCGATGTAAGTGCCGTCCGCGTACTGGTTCAGGGTATCGAGCGTCCAGTTGCCTTCGAGAACAACATCATAAATGCTTTCGCCGGGATAGAGGTTGTTCCAGAGGGTCGCATTGACGAACATTGCGTAAATATAGGCAATGAACGAGTGCGTCATGTCGCCGGCAAGCCAGTACAGGTGATCCTTGTAGTTGACGTTGCTGATGTACAGATCGCTCCAGTAGGACTGGGAGATGTCAATATAGTCCGTGAAGCCGTGCTTGTTCAGATCAAGCATATAGTTGGACGCGGCAAGAGCCATGTTGAAGCGCGTGTGACCGCAGATCACGTCGTAGTCGTCGGAACCGGCGGTGATGGACTGGGTGGCAACGTTGGTCAGATTGCCGTAGCCGACCTGGCTGGCGAGAACCACATTGGCGTTCGTGCGTCCCTTCAGCGCTTCGCTGCGCTGCCAGTAAGCGTTGTTGACAAGGTCGCCGGTATCGGTTTCATCGTCAATTTCGATAGAAATTTTTTCTTCTGCGGAAAGGAAGCGGATATCCGCGCCGCCGAAATCCATGGTTTCGGGAAGATTGTCGCGGTAGGGCTTTTCGGTTTCCTCCTCGGCGACCGTTTCTTCTTCGGCCGACGGTACGGAGGAATCGTTTGCCGCAGTTTCGTCTTCCGCGTTGTTCTGCGCACAGGACGTGAACGCCGGAACAATCATGAGAAGACTGAGCAGCAGGGAGAGTGCGCGCTTGGAGGCAGATGCTTTCATGACGGGTACTCCTTTATATAAATAAAATATTTTTCTGTACTTCAAATCTGCACTTGCTTTGCCATTTTTTCAGTCGGAAAGTTTTTTGGAAGGGGTTCGGGGAAACCTTTTTTCCAAAAAAGGTTTCCCCGAGAAAAGCATCAAAAATTATTTCAGCGCCGCACCCGGAACGGTCATGTGGAAGGGTTCGAGGACTTCGTCGAGCTTTTCCTTGTCGAGGAGGTTCTGTTCTTCCACGAGTTCGCGGATGGTCTTTTCGCTCTTGAGAGCGGCCTTGGCAATGTCGGCGGCGTTCTTGTAGCCGATGTGAGGAGTCAGCGCGGTGACGGTGCTGACGCTGTGGTCGAGCAGGTACTGGCAGCGTTCCTTGTTGGCGGTGATGCCGACGATGCAGTTGTCGATCAGCGTACGGACGGCCTTGGTCAGGGTCGTGATGGATTCGAACAGACGGTAGAACGCTACGGGTTCGAAGGCGTTCAGTTCGAGCTGGCCGGCTTCCGCGCACATGGAGATGGTCACGTCGTTGCCGATGACGGCATAAGCGACCTGTGAAACCACTTCCGGAATAACGGGATTGACCTTGCCGGGCATGATGGAGCTGCCGTTCTGCATCGCGGGAAGATTGATTTCACCGAAACCGGTACGGGGACCGGAGGACATCAGGCGGAGGTCGTTGCACATCTTGGAGAGCGTAACGGCGCACGCTTTGAGCATACCGGAAACGGCAACAACGCCGTCGAGGTTCTGCGTACCGTCCACGAGGTCGGTGGTGTTGGTTACGGCAAGACCGGTCGCGTCGGAAACGTCGCGCGCGATATCTTCGAGATATTCGGCGGGAACGTTGATGGCGGTGCCGATGGCGGTTGCGCCCATGTTCAGCACGGAAATCTGGTCGCGTACACGGCTGATTCTCTGGAGGTCACGCTTGATGGCGGACGCATAGGCATGGAATTCCTGACCGAGACGGATCGGAACCGCGTCCTGAAGCTGGGTACGGCCGACCTTGAGGACATCATCGAATTCCTTCGCCTTGTCGAGAAGAGCGGCGTTCAGACGGTGCAGTTCTTCGAGCAGCGGCGGAATGAGGGCAAGAGCCGCCAGCTTGCCGGAGGAAGGATAAATATCGTTGGTGGACTGGGACATATTGACGTGGTCGTTCGGATGAACGATGGAATAGTCACCCTTTTCGCCGCCGAGGATTTCAATCGCGCGGTTGGCGATGACTTCGTTGGCGTTCATGTTCGCGGAAGTGCCCGCGCCGCCCTGAATGGGGTCAACGATGAACTGATCGTGCAGCTTGCCGTCCATGATTTCGTCGCACGCCTGAATGATGGCATCGCAGATGGTGCGGTCGAGGATGCCGGCGCGGTTGTTGGCGTAGGCACTGGCCTTTTTGAGTGCGGCGAGCATATTGATCTGCATATCGTGCATCCGGTTGCCGGTGATGTGGAAATTGAGATAACCGCGAAGGGTCTGGACACCGTAATAGGCGTCCGCGGGAACTTCCATCGTACCGATGGAGTCCGATTCAATGCGAACGTTCGACATATTTATACTTCCTTTATTGTTATAATTATGGAGAATCTACGATTATTATACGATAGAATCTGCCGGATGTCAATTGGATTTTTCGCCGAATAATCATAAGGAAGAAAAACGCCTTCCCGTTGTTTTTCTTCCTTACTGATTTTTATTCAATTCCGGGGTTCTTAAATGCGGATTTTCTTGATTTCTTCCGCGTAATACTGAACCAGCTCGAACTTCGTTCCCGGCATCAGACGGTGGTCCGGACACGGGATGAAGCCGCCGAGACTTGCCAGACGCTTCATGCGTTCGATTTCCGCGTCAACCGCTGCCTTGTCCTTACGCAGAGCGGTTTTGTCCATGCCGCCGACACCGAGCATTCCCTTGCCGAACTTTTCGCGCGCCGGTGCAAACTGGTCGCCCCAGACGCCGACTTCGATCGGGAACATGGTGTTTACGCCGGTATTGAACCACGTCGGCAGGAGCTTTTCCGTTACGCCGTCGCAGTCGAGCGAGATGATGTCGATGCCGTAGCGGTGGCAGAGATCGTTTCTCTTCTGATAGTGCTTCGCGCAGATTTCTTCAAACTTGTCCGGAGAAATCAGCGGACCGTTCTTGAAGCAGATGTCTTCCCAGTAGTGGGCAAAGTCAAACTTCGCACCGGTGGCGAGAATCGCTTCCGCGCACTGATACTGCATTTCCGCGTACGCGTCCACGATATCTGCGAACAGGTCTTCGTCTTCGTCGTACATGAGGTAGCTCATGCCCATGACGGAGGTCATATTGCGGATGTCGCCCAGTACGCTGCCGAGGTGCAGACCGACCGGAAGATCCTGCGGACGGGTTTCGTTGAAGGTCTTGTAGTATTCGAGGTTGACGCGTTCGGGCGTGTACTGCATCTTCGGACGGTACAGCGTTTCAAACGCTTCACGGTCTTTCAGCAGGTAGTCGTCTTCCGAAGGGATGGACGAAATTCCCGGTTTGACGCGTTCGATGATCCCGGAGCCGCTCTGGACGCGCTTCGTTCCGTCCGGCAGTTCTTCGAGAACCTTGTATTCGAATCCCGGACGCAGTCCGTTTGCCGAACCGACGGTACGGTACCAGTTGAAGTCCCAGCCGATGAGCTTGTCAAGTTCGCGTTCCTTTGCACTGCCGTCATAGTTGCCGTGAGCAAGTTCCTTCGGGATTTTTCCCTGTTCCGCCCATTCGGTCAGCAGTTCGCTCCAGTAACCGAAGTGTACGGCAGGCATACGGTCTACCGGCTGGAAACGGAGCAGATTCATTGCACGTTCTCTGTTTGTCATGCTTGTTCTCCTGTGGTGATTGTTTGTAGGATGATAGCCCTATTATATCGGATATGCCGGGATTATGCAAGAGTGTTTTTGCATCAATCCTGGAATTCTGTAATCTTTCCGATGATGTTGCGATCCATAATCTTGGTGATTGCCTTTTCCTGTTTTGCGTAGTAGGAAGCGAGGTCGGGGTTGTTGGCGGTTGCCTGATTGCTGAATGCAAAGGACAGCGTGAAGTTATCATAGACATACGCGAAGTCGAACGCGCGGGTGTTGTAGATCAGTTCGAGCATTTCGCCGGACTGTTCGTCACGCACATTTTTCTTGGTCATCATGACATCGAAGTACAGCGGGAGAACGCTCTTGTAGGATTCATAGGCCAGTGCCTCCAGAAGAATACCGGTACGTTCGATGTCGTTTACCGTCTTCGGAACTGCCATGATTGCTGCGTGACCGTCAACGTAGTGGTAGTAGGTTTCCTGTTCCGCTGTCCACTTCGGATAGGGCAGAACGCCGAAGTCGGATTCCATATCGCGGAGGTCTTCGATGACACCGATCTGCGTGGTCATGAACAGGGCGTGGTCGCCGCTGAACACTACCGGAACCTGCGGATCAACCCAGCTGCTGATACAGTAGCTGTCGTTGCTCTGGTACAGATCATACATCCATGTGTAGACATCCACGGTCTTTTCAGAGAAGAAGTCCAGATACGGCAGATTGTTTTCATCTTTTGCCATAACGTGAAGGTTTGCTGCAAACATCCAGTTGATCAGACCGCTGGTACCGCCGATGAAGTAGCCGTAGACGTCTTCTTCCGTCATCTGGCCGTCGCCGTTTGTATCGTTTGAAACATTTTCACACATCGTCCGGAACTTGTCGTACGTCCATTCGTTGCTCTTTACGATTTCATAGATATCGCCGACGTTGTAATTCTTCGCCAGTTCCTTGTTGTAGACCATGCAGTGCGTGTTGTCGTTCGAGCTGAAGCAGAGGTCGGACAGTGCAAGGTAGGTCTTGTCGCCGACGGAGAATGCAGGGTGGGCACTCTGGTTCCAGTACGGCTTGGTGAGATCGACGTATTCCATATTGTTGTAGTTCAGGAAGACGTTTTTGAGGACGCTGTTTGCGCCGTAAATCATGTGCGTGGTCAGCAGGTCGTAGTCGTCGCTTCCTGCCATAACCGAGTTTTCGACAAGGGTATTGGAGGTTGTTTCACTGGTCGTTTCACTGTAAGTTTCCAGTTTGATTACGATGTCATAAGTTTCCTGAATCATGGAATTTCGTTCAAATACCGCGTCATTGATCGCGTCGCCGTTCATTTCTTCGGCGTACAGGTCGCGGGTGTGAACGGGATAGGTGTGCATATCATCGTCACGGGAAACGATACGGAATGCATAGCCTTCGTACTTCCGTTCGGGGAGTTCGGGAGCGTACGCCGCTTTGCCGTCGTCTTCCACGGTTTCTTCTTCGGTGAGCGCAGCTTCGGGATCGGCGGATACGGTCGGGGTCTGTTCGCCTGCGGTGGTTTCTTCGTTGACTTCGGATTCGGAGCAGGAAGCAAATGCGGAAAGAAGCATGAGCAGAGCAAGCGCAAGGGCGGTCGTGCGTTTTGCGGAATGTTTCATGTCGGGATACCTCATATTTATATTTTTTCACAGTATACCAGATTTTTTTAAAATATGCAAGTGGATTTTTGCATTTTATCCAATTTTCTTCTTGCGGAAATACGGATTTTGTGCTATTATTTTCACAGAAACGTTTGACTGGAGGTTTTTCCATGAAACCCAATATTCTTTTTATCCTCAGCGACGACCAGGGTGCGTGGGCGATGCACTGCGCCGGAAACGACGACATCATCACCCCGAATCTCGACCGTCTCGCCTCCGAAGGTGTCCGGTTCGAAAATTTCTATTGTGCGTCTCCCGTCTGTTCCCCTGCGCGCGCGTCGATCATCACCGGTGAAATGCCGTCGTGCCACGGTGTTCATGACTGGCTCTGCCGGGGCAACGTTACCGCGTCCCGCTATCCGGCCGATCATCCGTACTACCGTCCCGAAGGCGGCGACATCGGCATCGACTACCTCGCGGGACATCCGTCCTACATTGCCGAACTGGCGAAAAACGGCTACCGCTGCGCGCTGTCCGGAAAATGGCACCTCGGCGATCAGGAACACGCGAAAGCCGGGTTCCGGAAGTGGTTCGCTCTTTCCGGCGGCGGATGCGCGTACTATTCACCGGACTTCTATGAAAACGGAGCCTTTGCCGTTCATCACGAGTATGTGACCGACATTATCACCGACCGTGCGCTCGGCTTCCTCGACGAACTGGAAAACGAAGGTGCGCCGTGGTGTCTGGAAGTTCACTATACCGCGCCGCACTCGCCGTGGACGCCGGAAAATCACCCGAAGGAATACCTTGACCTGTACAAAGACTGCGAATTCAAGGCAACGCCGGAACTGCCGATCCACCGGAATCAGCAGACCAGCGCACCGCTCGGCGATACGCCGGAACGCCGCCGCGAAAATCTGACCGGCTACTATGCGGCGATCACTGCCATGGACGCAAACATCGGCCGTCTTCTCGATAAGCTGGAACAGGACGGTCTGGCGGACAATACCGTTGTGATTTTCACCGCCGACAACGGCATGAACATGGGTCATCACGGCGTATGGGGCAAGGGCAACGGTACCTATCCGCCGAATATGTACGATACGTCCGTGAAAGTTCCGTTCCTGATCCGCGCACCGTTCCTCGCCAAAACGGGTGTTGTTGCGGAAAAGAGCGCGTCCCACTGCGACCTGTTCCCGACCATTCTGGACATTGCATCGGCGGATTATACGCTGAATTCCCGTCAGCCGGGCGTGAGCCTGCTTCCGTATCTGAAGGACGGCTGTCCGGACACGGAGGAAAACCGCGTGATCGAAATCCACGACGAATACGGCTTTGTACGCATGATCCGGAACGACCGGTACAAATTGGTGATCCGTTACCGGAAGAACGACAACGAACTGTACGACATGACCGCCGATCCGGATGAAACGACCAACCTCATCGACGATCCGGCGTACGCGGACGTGATCGCGGAGCTGACCGCCGAGCTGGAAGAATGGTTCAGCCGTTACAGCCATCCTGCGAACGACGGACGGAAGTCCCTCACCCTGACCGGTTCGGGACAGCAGGATTTCTGCTGGAAAGAGGATGCCTTCGTCCACTGGAACCGGAATTACTATTCCGGCAAGGATTTATTGGAAGAATAAAAAATGACAGCAGGATTTTCCGTCCTGCTGTCTGTTTTTTTCGTGATCGGTTTACCGCATTTTCCGGCAGAGTACCGCTTCCGCTTTGGCAATCTCCGCTTCATCCCCGCACACGGCAAGGGGATTCGGGATAAACGCATCCATGCGGATGAGAACGTCCGCCGCACCTTCACCGAGTTCCAGATAAAGGATATCGTCCGGATCGCATTCGTCCATGAGGTCGTAGAGATCGTCCTCGCTGTCCGCGTCAATCGCGGTATAGTCCGCATCCTCGTCAATTTTTGCCCAGACGCGCGTAGTCGAAACGTATACGCCGTCTTCCGCCGCTTCCACGTCCGCACCGCGTTCAACGTTGGTGGAACGTGCCGCGTTCGCAATGGCTTCGATGTGCGCGGGTGTCGTACCGCAGCATCCGCCGAAAATACCGACGCCGAGTCCGGTCAGGTGATCGACCGTTCCCGCCATATCGTCCGGCGTGAGAGGAAAGTGGGTGCCGGTTTCGTCGGTCACGGGCATCCCCGCGTTCGGCTTGGCGATCAGCGGAATTCCGTACAGCTTCGCAAACGGTGCCGCCGGGGTCAGCGCATTGGCAATAACGTCGGGCCCGATGCTGCAGTTGCAGCCGAATCCCTGAATTTTGTACGGCAGCATGGTCAGAAGAACCGCGTCGAGTGCGTCGCCGTTCATGGTGCGGCCGTTTTCGTTGACGGTCAGCGAAACGAAGACGGGAATATCCGCCGACAGACTGCGTACCGCGCGGACGGCCAGACGTGCTTCCGCCGCCGAGATCATCGTTTCAATAAAGAAGAAATCCACACCGCAGTCAAGCAGGGTTGCCGCCTGTTCGCGGTAAATTTCAAAAACGGTTTCGGGTTCGGCGTCGCCGTAGGGTTTGAGGAGAAGTCCGGTCGGGGACATATCGCCGCCGACTTTGAGGGTATCGCCGGCGTTGTCTTTGGATACGGCGAACAGCGCACGGCAGACGGAATCCGCGTCGGCGGCGTCATAGCCGTGACGGGTCAGCGTTGTCCGGTTTGCGCCGAAGGTCGGTGCCAGAACGGCATTGGAACCGGCGGCACGGTATTCGCTCTGTAATCCGGCAAGAACGGCGGGATGTTCGAGGATGAACCGCTCGGTGCAGTCGCTTTCCTTCATGCCGCGTTTGGAAAGCTCGGTTCCGGTTGCCCCGTCGAGGATGAAGGGGAGCGGAAATGCAGAATTATAATTGGTCATGGATTGTTTTCTCCGTTTGAGTTTTCGTTGGTTTTTCGGGATCGGTTTCCGGTTCCGGAACATCTTCGGGCTCCCGAATGTCTTCGGGCAGAATCACCCGTTCCTTCAGCACCACGGCGGTGCGTGCGGGCAGATACAGTTCGACATAGTGCTTTCCGTCGAACATTTTCGAGGAATAGACCAGATGCTCGATCCGTCCCCAGCCGCCGTAGACTTCATCGTCCGTGGACAGAACAACCGTATATTCGCCCGGCTGATGAACCGGAATCAGGACGTTGGTCAGCGAGTTCGACGGGTGGAAGTTGAACGCGAACAGCAGGCCGTGACGGTAGAATGCCAGCATTTTTTCCGGCTGCTTGTTCAGCATCAGGTCGCCCATCCGCTGATTGAACAGGCGGTTTTCGCGCATCACGCGGATCATGTCCCCGTCAAACGCGCCGAGCTGCCCGTATTTCAGGAATCCGTTGTCGAGCAGGCTCCACTGACGGCGGCAGTAATGGAAACTCCAGTTGTTTCCTTCGCGCGGGAAGTCGATCCATTCCGGATGACCGAATTCGTTGCCCATGAAGTTCAGATATCCTTCGCCGCCTCCCGCCAGAGTGAACAGCCGGATCATCTTGTGCAGAGCAACCGCGCGGTCGATCACGGGGGAATGGCAGGCTCTGTTCATGTCGGTGTACATGGCAGCGTCCGCGAGACGGAAGATCATCGTCTTGTCGCCGACGAGTGCCTGGTCATGCGATTCGACGTAGGCGATTGTTTTTTCCCCAGGACGGCGCAGGCACATATCGCACCAGATGGCGAACATATCCCACTGTTCGTCCGTCAGCTCCTTGACGGTTTTGATCCACAGATCGGGAAGACCCATGCCGAGACGGTAGTCGAAGCCGATGCCGCCGTCCTTGATCGGAAGTGCCATGCCGGGCATTCCCGACATATCTTCCGCGACGGTGACTGCCTTCGGGTTGACCTCGCGGATCAGCTCGTTGGCAAGCTGGAGATAGGTGATCGCTTCCAGATGGGTATTGTCCGAGAAGTATTTGTCGTCGCTGTCGAAATCCACGCCGAGACCGTGGTTGTGATAAATCATGGAAGTCACGCCGTCGAAGCGGAAACCGTCGAAATGATATTCCTCCATCCAGAATTTCAGATTGGACAGCAGGAAATGCAGAACGCCGTCGTTTCCGTAGTCGAAGCATTTGGTTCCCCACGCGGGATGCTCGCCCTTCATGCCGTCGTGGAAGAACTGCCAGACCGTTCCGTCGAACATATTGATCCCTTCGGCGGTATTTTTGACCGCATGGGAATGCACCACGTCCAGAAGAACGCGGATGCCCAGTTCATGGGCGCGGTTGACGAGCGTTTTGAGGTCGTCCGGCTTGCCGAACCAGCTCGACGCGGCATAGAAATTCGACACCTGATAGCCGAACGAGCCGTAATAGGGATGCTCCATCACTGCCATCAGCTGAACGGTGTTGTAGCCGGCTTCTTTGATGCGCGGCAGGACGTTTTCCGCGAATTCCAGATACGTTCCGACGCGGCCTTCCTCCTGCGCCATACCGACGTGCGCTTCATAGATATAGAGATCGTCTTCTCCGGCGAAAGTTTCGTCCGTCCACGGGAAGACCCTGCTGTCATCGACGACTTCACAGCAGAACATCCGGGTTTCGGGATCCTGCACGACCCGTCTGGCGAACAGCGGGATGCGTTCCATCCCGATCATGCTGTAGTTGGAATCCACGACGACCTTGACGCGGCATCCTTCCCAGAGAGCATCGTCCCCTTTCAGCCAGATTTCCCAGCTTCCGTTGCCGAGCGGCTTCATGGGGTGGCTTGTCCGGTTCCAGTCATTGAAATCCCCTTCGAGATACAGCCGTCTGGCTCCGGGAGCCCATTCGCGGTAGTACCAGCCCCCGTCCACATGATGGAAGCCGTAATACTGATGGGCGTTGGCGAAGTCTTTGAGACTTGGAATATCTCCCAGAATCCGGTCACGGACCGTCCGGTACAGCTGCATCCGCCAGTCAATGGCATCGGAGTACGGTTTCAGCTGCGGATTCCATTCAAAAATACGATACATAGAATAAAGTCACCTTCTTCGTGTGTGATCCCGTTTCATTTTCAGTATACCGGAAACTGTCCGGGAATACAATACAAAAAATGTAAATTCCGAGCAACCGCCGGGATTTATTCGATAAGTTCGATTGTCCGTCCGCCGATCAGATGCAGGAGAACCGAGGTTTCCGCGGGATCCGCCGACGCTTCCACGGACTTAATGTGAGGATCATACGAATGATGCGGCCAGAGAACGGTCACAACCCGCGTGCCGCCGGTAAAGGGAACGGTCTGCTTGATTGTCGGAACAGCATAATGTTCGACGTCGCCGATGCCGTGCTTCGGGAACCATCCCTGGAATTCGGGTGCTTTCTGTCCCTTTACGATCGAGCATCCTCCCGCAGAGGCGGTTACGGTGAATCCCGTACCATCGTCGTACAGACTGGTGACGCACGTTCCTTCCACCATCGTCGGAACATCCGCGAGATGCCAGAGAAGTTCCGCGCAGTGAGGGACGTCGTCCGGTGCAGCAAACCGGTCGATACAAACGAAAAACGGCGGAAGTCCCTGTTCGTCCTTGCAGAACAGGAAGCGGCGGGTGTGCTTCACATCCAGAAAATCGGGACCGTAACCTTCGTCATACGTTGATTCGGCGGTATCGCGGTGCGGTTCGCTGACAAAATGCGCCGTGTCGCAGAGTTTGCGGATGTCATCCGGTTCCCATTGATAACGCGGGCGGCGGTTCTGATCCATGCCGTCGATGCGGGCGGTGTTGTGTGCGCGGGTCGAGAGGACGTACTTCCGCATTTCGGACGTATCGTAGTCGAACACGCCCGCTTCGTGGAGCATTTCGTGACCGTACGCGAAAACGGTGACGTTCAGCTTGTCCTCGTGCTGATGTCCCGCGCCGAACGGGGACATATCCATGTAAGCCCAGACCGCGTCCGGTTCCCAGCCGGTACGGAAGATCGCCGCGCCGCCGTAGGGCATCAGAAGCGAGCCGTACGGCGGGGGCGTTCCCTCTTTGCGTTCGGAAACGATGTAGCGGTAGACTTCGTTATCCGGGTAAAGCTCCAGTGCCTTCCGCAGTTCGATGACTGCACTCACACGCCCGCTGTCATTCGGCGCGGGAGTACGCAGATCGGGTGCTGCCAGTTTGACATAGACATCGTTGAGGGAAACGAGACCCTTTTCGAGAAAATCGGGGGCCGGTTTTCCGGTACGGCGGTACATATCGAGAATTCCCATGTAATTGTGTACGACCACGGAATGATAACCGACGCTCAGCTCGTTCTGCATTCCGTCGGGATAGACCTGTACGTCCAGTTCCTCCTTCAGGCGGGTCATGGCATAATCGAGCCAGTCCGCGCTTTCCCGGAAGAACGGGAAGACATGACCGATCCGCGCCAGACCGTGCAGCTCCATGATGAGCCAGTTGTTTTTCGTGTTGAAGTTCCGCAGCCGCCAAGCGTGTTCCCACAGGGATTTGCAGAAAACGACGACGGCATCGTCGCTGACGGCATGCAGGAACGCATGGAACGTATACGTCCACGGCGAGATACGGATGCCGGCTTCGATTGTCCGCCAGCAGATGGTGGCATACGGACTGGCGTTTTCGGGAACCTGCGCCTGTTTTGCCCACGAAATGAGCTGGGCTTCCCATTCTTCCGCCGCTTTCCGGTCGCCGGTCAGAAGATAGTAGTCCGCAAGAATTTTCCATTCGGGATGGCGGTTGAGCTGCCACGGCCATTCGACGTAGCCGTTATAGGTGGGATTGAATTCCCAGTCGATCTCTTTTCCGAACGTATAGGGGACGCGGCAGGAGATGAACATATGTCCGAACACGCGTTCCGCTTCCGCACGGACGGTATCCGCGCGCGCTTCAATATTCTCCCGTTCTCCCGCAAGATAAACGTCGGGCTTCAGCGTTTCCCGGACGTACGCGGCGAACCGGCGGATTGCCTCGGAAAAATTGCCGTCACGGGCAAGCGTGTCCAGTCCGGACAGGGCGGGGATGGAAAGGTCGATGCATTCGGTGAAAAACCGAAGATCGCTCAGACGTGTGGTTTCCATAATCTTTTCTCCTTATTATGATTAGGGTTACAAAATATTGATGTCCGGAGGTTCTTGGGGAAACCTTTTTGAGGAAAAGGTTTCCCCAAACCCCTTCCAAAACCTTTTTAATCTGTTGTAGCCATTTGGTTATTGCAGATTTTTTTGTTTGAGGGGGATTTTCTTGGGTGCCTGCGTAGCCATATAGTTGATCCCATCCGCTGACATGA
>SVQN01000049.1 GCA_015065295.1 Oscillospiraceae bacterium | reverse complement strand
GACCACGAGTCCGGCATACTTGAAGTTATGCGCGACAGCGTTCATGCTGTCGTTGGTGAGCATAACGCCTTTGGGGAAGCCGGTTGTACCGCCGGTATAAGCGATGGCAACGGTAGCATCACCGACATAGGGAGCTTCCTTGGCGGTAGTACCCGCCCCGGTTTTGATGAAGTCGTTCCAGCGGAGGATATTTTCACCGTAGGGAATTTTGGTCCGAACCTTGATGGACATAAGGGTCTTTTTAATAAAAGGAAGAGAACGTGCCGCCGATACAACAACGATTTTCTTCTGCTTGATATCGCCGATGATGCGTTCAACCTTCGGCCATGCCACATCGATGACGACAAGAATTTCCGAAGTTGATTCGACGATCATCCGACGGATACTCTCAATATCCAGACGGGGGTCGATGGTATTCGCCGTCGCGCCGATTTTGTTGATCGCATAAATCGAAGCGATGCATTCCGGAACCGCAACCGCCAGGAACGAAACGATATCCCCCTGCTTCACGCCAAGTGCCGCGAACGAATTGGCCGCACGATCAATTTCCGCAAACAGGGAGCGGCATGTAATCCGGTTGCCGTAATAGTCCAAAGCGACTCCATCCAACCGGTCGCTGTTCGCATTTTTCAAATGCTGATAGACCGTACACTTCGGCATCGGAGCTTCCAGGGCTTCTTTGGAATAATATTTCAGCCACGGCTTGCTGACAGACGGTAAAACTCTGGTGTCGGTAGTTGTCATAAATCCCTCTCTATCATTTTTCATTAACAAAGTTTTCACATGACATTCACATGATAGATTATAACATATTCCTGTCGAATTGTCAATCATTTTCCAAAAAACAGTCAAAAAGATAACTATATATTTACCATACGCATATTATTACTCTGTTGTTCATTTCGCTGAAATCCCATCTTATGAATTCTTTTTTAATTTTCCGCGAATCCACTTGTCATTCGATTTACTTATGTGGTATAATGTGTATGATAATCATTACAAAAAGGATTCTTTCTTAATATTTTGACATGAAACCACATCTTCTTTTCCTGCGATCCTGCAGTGCTCTGCTTTCCGCCGCGCTCTTTTTTTCCGCCTGTACCCTTCCCGCATACGCAGAGGAAACCCCGGAACCGCCGCATTATCTCGCGTTGGGTGACAGTATTTCAACCGGTTACCGTCTGGGCGGCGGCCATTTTGAGACGGAAGGATTCACGAACATCCTTTCCGACACCAACGGATACCTTGTCACGAACGCATCAATCGACGGAAATACCGTTTCCGGCATCCTTTCCCAGCTGGAAAACGGCTCCCTGAACGATGCAATTTCTTCCGCAGACATTATCACAATTACCTGCGGAGGAAACGATATGCTGGAATTTTTATACACGTTCTTCTCCGAACAGCTCGAAGATACCCAGCAGTATATCAACGGAATTCTGAACGGAATTCTCGGCGAACTGGATCTTCCGCCGTCATCCGCTCCTGAGACGGAACCCGAGGAAGAAATCCTTCCGGAAGAGGAAGCGGCAGCCGTTCCGGAAGACGCGGAAGAAACTCCGGCAGCCTCCCCTTCCCTCGATGAGGCATATAACCTTCTGAACAACTTTATTTCCGGCATCAACCAATCTCTGCATTACATTGAAAACGCACGAGAAAACGCCTCTCTCTGGGAACGGCTTCTCTTCATCGCCTATGAAGAACTGATCGACTATACCCTCGATACCGCCGCTTCCCTTCTGATTGATGTTACCGAATCTGACTCCTATCACAAAGCGGTCAGCGAATATATCACCGATCTCAATCGCGTGATATCGTATATCCGTTCGCTCAACCGGGATGTTCCGATTATTCTGACAACGCAGTACAATCCGTATCATTGGTTCACTTCCCCAGCACATGAGGTCATCGAACGCTTTATTGATGCGGGGATCTGTGTACTGAACGAAGCAATTGTCCGCAATGCACCGATCGGCGGTTATTGGGTCACGGACGTTTATTCCGCGTTTGACAACAGTGAAGCAAACCTCTGCAACGCGAACGAAGCTCCTCTCGAAATGGACGTTCATCCGAACAAGGACGGTCACGCCGTCATCGCCTCGTGTATTCAGAAAACCATAGAAGAAACAAAAATCAATTCAATAAATTAATCATTAAACAATATCTCCCTCACAATATACTAGACAACTGTCATCTGCAAATTATGAGGGAGATATTTTATTCATTTAAGAAAGATTTCCAGTACGGGAATATCCGCGCCGAGCGGCTTCTTGACCGGCAGCGGGATGTCGATGACCTGCTGTTCCGGATAATAGCTGTACCGCATTTCGGACGCATCCGAGAGAAGCTGGATGTATTCGACGTGTTCGCAGACCTCGCCGGTCAGCTTGATCTTGCCGAAGTTCCAGTTGTACATATGCAGATACAGACGCTGCTTGTCCGGATTGTAGGTGTAGCGGCAGTCGCGCGGGCACTCGAATTCCAGCGGAGCCTGCGTACAGCCGTAAATCGAACGGGAGTGCCGCTTCATCCACTGACCCATGCCGCGCAGACGGTCGTAGGCGCGTTCGTCGAATTCGCCGCGTCCGGTCGGGCCGACGTTGAGAAGCAGGTTGCCGCCCATGGAAACGCTGTCGATGAGCATCTTCAGGAGCTGATCCACGCTCTTCCACGTTTCCTCGTCACGGTAGTAGCCCCACGAACCGGAGAAGGTGTGGCAGCCTTCCCAGACCACCGGCACACCGTTCACCTTGACCCAGCCGTCCGGCATATACTGTTCGGGTGTCTTTACGTCCTGGTCAATCTGGAGACGGTCGTCAATGATGATGTTCGGCGCGATCTTACGGATTTTTTCGAGAAGTTCTTCGCTCCGCCAGGTTTCCTTACCCTTTCCGGCAAACTTGGCATTCGGACCTACGGAGAAGTCGAACCAGATGATATCGACGGGATCGTACTTCTTCAGGAGCTCTTCGGTCTGGTTGTGGAGATAGTCCACATACTTCGTGATGTCACGTCCGGCATCCTGTGCAATGTAGTCCGCGTTGTCGCGCATCGGGTGGCAGGCATCCACGGTATAGTCCGGATGATGCCAGTCAAGAAGCGAATGATAGAAGCCGGTGCGGAGTCCGCGCGCACGGAAGGCATCCACCATCGGGGTCAGAATGTCTTTGCCGTAGGGCGTATTTGTGGACTTGTAGTCGGTGTAGGCGGAATCCCACAGGCAGAAGCCTTCGTGATGCTTGGTCGTGATGACGAAATACTTCATACCGGCTTCGTCCGCCGCCTTTGCCCAGAGTTCCGGGTCATACAGGTCGGGATCGAAGTGGCGGAAATACTTGTCGTAGACTTCCGTGGGGATGCGTTCGTGATTCTTGACCCATTCATGCCGGGCGGGAAGTGCGTACAGCCCCCAGTGGATGAACATACCGAAACGGTCATGCTGGAACCATTTGGTATCGCCCGGTGTCGGTGCGGCCTTGATTACGGTTAAATCTTCCAGTCTCATAAGATACCTCCGTTTTAGGATGAATTTGATTGATTCTATTTGAAGTATAATATAAATTTAACCAAAAATCAAGAGAAATTTCAAATATTTTTATAAATTTTCGTATATACTATCTTTCATACGGATATCCTATTCCCATCACTTCATTCACAGGAGAATTTATGAATACCAGCAGCCTTATCGAAACCGTCCACGCACGCGAAATCCTCGATTCCCGCGGCAATCCCACCGTGGAAGCGACCGTCATTCTCGAAGACGGCTCCTGCGGCATTGCGTCCGTTCCTTCCGGCGCATCCACCGGCAAGTACGAAGCCCACGAACTCCGCGACCGTGACCCGAAACGATTCCTCGGACGCGGCGTACTGCAGGCCGTCGAAAATGTCAACGGCAAAATCCGCAGCGAACTCCGCGGGATGCGCTGCGATGTCGGGCAGATCGACGCCTGCATGATCCGTCTGGACGGCACCGAAAACAAGAAAATCCTCGGTGCGAACGCCATGCTTGCCGTTTCTCTTGCGTCCGCCCGTGCCGGCGCGAAACACTACAATCTGCCGCTGTACCGCTATGTCGGCGGAATTTCCGCGAAAAAGCTCCCGCATCCGATGATGAACATCCTCAACGGCGGCGCGCACGCCTCCAACAACCTCGATGTTCAGGAATTCATGATCGTTCCGGGACGGTTCGGAACCTATTCCGAGGCTCTGCGCGCCGGTGTGGAAATCTATCACACGCTCGGTTCCCTGCTGAAAAAGGACGGTCACACAACCCTCGTCGGCGATGAAGGCGGCTTCGCACCGAACCTCACCTCGACCGACGAAGCCCTCGATTATATCGTCCGCGCCATCGAAGAAGCCGGTTATACGACCGATCAGGTAAAAATCGCCATGGACGCGGCAACCAGTGAATGGGCGGAAGATTCCACCTACCGGCTTCCGAAAAACGGCGGTGTGTACACGTCCGCCGAACTGGTGAAAGAATGGGAACGTCTGTGCAGCCGCTACCCGATCGTGTCCATCGAGGACGGTCTCGGCGAAGACGACCACGAAGGCTGGAAGCACATGACGGACGAACTCGGCAAAAAAATCATGCTCGTGGGCGATGATTATTTTGTCACCAATCCGAAACGGCTCTCGGCGGGCATCAAAAACGGCTGCGGCAATGCGATTCTTGTCAAGCCGAACCAGATCGGCACGCTGACCGAAACAATCGCGGTTGTCTGCATGGCAAAGGCGGCAGGTTATCGCACGATTCTGTCACACCGTTCCGGCGAAACGTCCGACACGGCGGTTGCGGATATTGCGGTATCACTGAACACCGGCTTCATCAAAACCGGCGCACCGTGCCGCGCGGAACGCACCGCGAAATACAACCGTCTGTTGAAAATCGAAAGCGAACTCGGCGGCGACGCGGTCTTTGAGACGGATATCTGAGAAACCTTCCGGAAACACGTCAAAAAAACCACATTTCTCAGGGCAACAGCATTTCCTTTTTTCACAAAAAATCAAGCCGCACTACCCGCTGTGGCGAGGTAACGAGCTCGCGTACGATTTTCTTATGACTTGTATTTCTGACCTTGATGCACCGGATTTGCACAAACTATATCCATCCCATTCCCAGATAAAAAGTTTTTGAAGGGGTTTGGGGGAACTTTTTTCAAAAAGTTCCCCCAAGTCCGTATCTCCCGAAAATATTGACAAATCTCCGCAGTTTTGGTATCATAAAAGAAAACTGCGGAGGTTGTTTTATGGATATCAAACGTCTTGCCTCGGATGCGTCCGTTCCCTCGCTCTGTGAAGCGGCACAGGGAAAATTCCGGCTCGGTGCCGCCATCAATTCGTGGCACCTGAACCCGGATTCCCCCGAATATGCGGTGATCCGTCGGCAGTTCAACGTCTTTACGCTGGAAAATCAGTCCAAGCCGGAGCCGATTCATCCCGAAGAAGACCGCTGGGTCTTTGAACCCGTGGATCGTTTCGCGGCGTTCGGCGAGGAAACCGGTGCTCTCCTGCGCGGACACACGCTCGTGTGGCACAGTCAGTGTCCCGCGTGGTTCTTCCGCGACGGCGAAAACGAAGCGTCTCCCGAACTTCTCCTGCGCCGGATGAAGGAGCATATCACCACCGTCGTTTCCCGTTACCGCGGAAAAATCCGCACATGGGACGTGGTCAACGAAGTCCTGCGCGACGAAGGCGGGATGCGGCAGTCCGACTGGTATAAAATCACCGGTAAGGATTATATTAAGGAAGCGTTCCGTACCGCGCACGAAGCCGATCCGGATGCACGGCTCATCATCAACGACTACAATCTGGAATCCTCAGATGCCAAAGCCGACACGATGGCGGAACTGGTGCGCGAGCTTCTCACGGAAAACATCCCCGTTCACGGAATCGGCTTACAGATGCACCTCGGTCCCGACACGGACATGGATCGTCTGAAAGCCAATGTGCGGAAGCTGGCATCCATCCGGGATATCGCACCGGATTTCAGACTGGAAGTGACCGAGCTCGACCTGTCCTGCTACCGCTGGAACGATACAGCGGAAGACATCGTCTGGGATGACGAAACAACCTCACGCTTCACCGAACGGTACACCGAGCTGTTCCGGTTCTATCTCGAACTGGCGGACGAAGGAATTCTGGACACCGTCGTTTTCTGGGGACTCCATGACGGCGTGTCGTGGCTCAACGGCTTCCCGCGCCGGCATAAAAATTATCCCCTGCTGATCGGACGGGGTCTTGAACCAAAGCCCGCGTTCTATGAGGTAATCCGAATCCTTGAAGAAAGCACAAAAAATTTTAAATAAACCGTTAATAAATCCTTTTTTCTCTTGCAATCGGTTTTCCTTTGTGGTATAATAACCGAGTGCAAACAAGCAGAATAACTCGTGAATCAAGGCCATACCAGCCGGGGGAGCAGCGGGTCCCTGTACTCGAAGTCCGCTACAGCGAGGGTGGATTCCCGATCCGAGGCTTGAGCTTGCGTAGTCTGTACTGTACGGACCGTGTTGACGAATGGGTCCTGCGCGATGGGCAGCTGTGAACCATGTCAGGTGGGGAACCAAGCAGCATTAAGCAGTGTTGGTCCATGTGCCGCAGGGCAGCCTGTTCTGAGCGGAAACTACAGTGTCGTATGTGATCCTCAAGTCGACGTTCGGGTGTATGGTCTTGATTTGCGAGTTATTCTTATAAATCCGGAAGTTTCACCGGAGCAAAGGAGTGTGCGAGAGTGCATCAGGCGTTGTATCGGAAGTACCGTCCGCGCAGCTTTGACGATGTGTGCGGCGAAGAACACGTTACGTCGGTTCTGCGGTATGAAGCGAAAATGTCCAGGTTTTCCCATGCCTATCTGTTCTGCGGACCGCGCGGTACCGGGAAAACGACCTGCGCGAAGATTCTCGCCAAGGTTCTGAACTGCGAGCATCCCGAAAACGGCAATCCCTGCGGAAAATGCTTTGCCTGCACATCAATCGACAGCGGAAACGCCGCCGACGTTCTGGAAATGGACGCGGCGTCGAACAACGGCGTTGAGTACATCCGCGACATCCGCGACGAGGTCAACTACACCCCCGCCGCGCTGAACCGCCGCGTGTACATAATCGACGAGGTTCACATGCTCTCCGTCAGCGCGTTCAACGCGCTGCTGAAAACGCTTGAAGAACCGCCGGAACACGTTGTCTTCATCCTTGCGACCACGGAACTTCACAAACTCCCCGCAACGATCATCTCGCGGTGTCAGCGATTCGACTTCCGGCGCATCAAAACCGACGTAATCGCTTCCCGGCTTCTCCAGATTGCCGGATGGGAGAATCTCTCCCTCACCCCCGACGCGGCGAAAATCCTCGCCAAGCAGTCCCAGGGCGGTATGCGCGACGCGATCAGCCTGTTTGAGCTGTGTGCAGCCGGCGGTCATGAAGTCACGGCGGAACGCGTTTCCGACATTCTCGGTCTGACCGGAACGGAATTGCTCTACAAAACGGCGGTAGCCGTTGCACGATCGGACGGACGTTCGATTTTCAACATTATTCAGCTTGTCAGCGCATCGTCGAAGGATATCGCGGTGTACTGGTCGGAGCTGACGGAATTCTGGCGGGATATGCTCGTCTGCAAATACCTCGGCGACGAGGAAAAAGCGGCATACCTCGACCTGACCGAACCGGAACTGCGCGTCCTGAACGACGCTGCACGACGGTTTTCCAAAGAAACTCTCTCCCGGCACTTTGAACTTCTGGACGATGCTCTTCGGGAAATGACGAGACTTCCGCAGACCAAGCGGATCACGGCGGAGCTTACGCTGATGAAAATGAGCGACGCTTCCCTGAATTCCTCGGCCGAAGCCCTTCTCTCACGGATTGCGGCACTGGAAGAAAAAGTAAGTCTGCTGGAAGCCGCACCTCCGGCAGCTGTAAGAACAGCGGAAATCGCTCCCTCTGCGGCAGAGGAAATCACAGTAAGTCCTGAACCCGTTCCCGTAACGGCAGCACCGGAAACCACAGCGGAACCGGCATCTGCGCCTGCGGCATCCGAGTCTCTGCTCCCTGTGAACGATCTCGGCGACGTGATCGAACGGATCGGCGGACAAAATCCGATGTGTTCGGGATTTCTCGGCGAATGCGACTGTTTTGTTTCTGACGATCGTCAGAAAGTCGTGATCCGTACCGGAAATGACTTGGCAAAAAAGGTTCTCACGCGCGATTCATCCATGCAGTCGCTCCGTTCTGCCCTGCACGCCTGTGGTATCTCGGGTGTCGGCGCGGAAGTGATCGTGGAAGTCGGCGCGGTACAGAAAAAGCGTCCTCCGATGGACGAACTGACCGATATTTAAGCAAAAAATAAATTTATATATATTTAAAGGTGGTACAAACCAAATGAAAGCTAGATTACCCAAGGGTGTCGGCGCCGGCCAGCCCAATATGCAGAGCATGATTAAGCAGGCGCAGAAGATGCAGGAAGACATGACCAACCTCCAGGAAGACCTCGACGCACGCGAATACGAAGTCAACGCAGGCGGCGGTGTTGTTACCGTCAAGATCAACGGCAAGATGGAAATCCTCTCCATCGACATCAAGCCGGAAGTTGTTGATCCGGACGACATCGAAACCATGTCCGACATTCTCGTAGCGGCTGTCAACGAAGCGATCAAGAAGGTCAGCGAAATCAACAGCACCGAAATGGGCAAGATCACCGGCGGTCTCAACGTCCCCGGCCTCAGCGGTCTGCTTTAATTTGATATAAATGGAATTTCTCGGGGAAAAACTTTTTGCAAAAAGTTTTTCCCCGAACCCCTTTTCAAAAAACTTTATACAAATGAATGGACAAGGTCGGGTGCGGATTCGGAATGTCTTGATTTTGTACGGCTGACAAAATTCATATAACCTGAAATCCGCACAAACGTTATCTCTGTAACAGATTGAAGTTTTTTGAAGGGGTTCGTAGTTACGCGAAGCGTAACTACAGGAAACATTTTTCGCAAAAAGTTTCCCCAATAAAGTCTCCCCAACAAATCCCCAAAAAGGAGATTCCCATGGCTGAAACACTCGAACCTCTTGAGAGGCTGACCGATATGTTCCGGAAGCTGGACGGCGTCGGCAAAAAGTCGGCGGCACGGTATGCCTTCTGCGTTCTGAATTTCACGGAAGACGAAGCGCGTGATTTTGCGGCGGCGATTCTCGCGGCGAAGACGGAAATTCACAAATGCTCGGTCTGCTGCAACATTACCACCGGCGAACAGTGTTCCGTCTGCGCGAACGCCGCCCGCGACCACTCGACGGTCTGCGTGGTGGAAGACCCGCGCGCGGTGATCGCCATCGAAAAAACGCGCCAGTACAACGGGGTCTACCACGTCCTCCACGGGACGATCTCCCCGATGCGCGGCATCACGCCGGACAAGCTGACCATCCGCGAACTTCTCGCGCGCCTGAACAACAGCACCGTCAGCGAACTCATCCTCGCCACCAACCCGACCGTCGAAGGCGAAGCAACCGCCATGTACATCGCCCGTCTCGCCTCCCCCCTCGGCGTCAAAGTCACCCGCATCGCCAACGGCGTCCCCGTCGGCGGCGACCTCGAATACGCCGACGAAGTCACTCTGCGGAGAGCGATGGAGGGGCGGTATTCGATTAATTGATGTTTTTTTCCTGGGGGAAAACTTTTTGGAAAAAGTTTTCCCCCAAACCCCTTTTCAAAAACTTTTCATCTGGGGAATGGGCAGGATATCGTCTGTGCAATTCCGGTGCATCACGGTTAGTTGATACAAACTATAAGAAAATCGTCAGCGACCTCGTTACCTCGGCACAGTGGGATGTGCATCCAAATTATTTCTTGTAAATTGGATGTACTTCCGGCTGCGCCGAGGTAACGAGGTCGCTAACGATTTTCTCAGGACTTGGATTTCTATATTTCAGCGGATGGGACGCACTCCACGTCAGCGCAGGCACCCATCCAAATCCCCCCAAACCTTCAATCTGCACATCCGAAATTTGATAGCAGTCCAAAAAGGTTTTGGAAGGGGTTTGGGGAAACCTTTTCCTTAAAAAGGTTTCCCCAAGAAAAACTCCCCTCAAACCAGCGCAACTTCCCGGCCGGTCTTGGCGGATTCGTAGATCGCGTCGAGGATTTTAATCATGTTGACGCCCTGTTCGGGGACGTAATCTTTTTCCGCGCCGTCGAGGACGATGCGGCAGAAGTGGTCGAGAGCGCGGGCGTGGCCGTTGCCCATTTCGCCGCAGTCGGGCGAGAGATCGACGAGCTTGCCCTTGGCATCTTCTGTCCAGATGCCGCAGGTGCCGTCGTCGTTCCAGGTGAAGCCCGCCTTCGTGCCGCGGAGTTCGACGAAACGCTTTTCCTTTTCGATGTTCGATGCCCAGCTGAATTCGATCTGCAGGCATGCGCCGTTGTCAAAGCGGATGAAGCCCATGGCAAGGTCTTCCACGTCGAACGTGCCGGCCGCGTTCTTTTCGCCGAATGCGGAGTGTTCGGAGTCGGATTCCGCGTCGTTTTCCGCGAACTTGGAGAACGTGCATCCGGAAACTGCCACCGGCGTCGGGTTGCCCATCAGCCAGATCGACAGGTCGATCATGTGTACGCCGAGGTCGATCAGAGGACCGCCGCCCGATTTTGCCTTGGTCGTGAACCAGCCGCCCTTGCCGGGAATCCCGCGACGGCGGATCCAGCCGCAGCGTCCGCAGTAAATGTCGCCTGCGCCGCCTTCTTCGATGTATTTCTTGAGGTACTGGGAGTTGCTGTAGTAGCGGTTGTTCCGCATGACCATCAGCACCTTGCCCGCCTTTTCGGAGGCTTCCTTCATCTTCAGTGCCTCGCTCGCGTTGATCGCGTCGGGCTTTTCACAGAATACGTGCAGACCGTGTTCGAGCGCATACACCGCGATGATGGAGTGGAAATCGTTCGGCGTGGCGATGTCAACCGCATCGAGGTCTTCCTTTTCGATCATTTCGCGGAAGTCCGTGTAGACCGGGGTCTTCGGATCGAGCTTCAGGCGGGTGATCGCCTTTTCGCACTTTTCCGGAACGAGGTCACAGAGCGCGACAATCTCAACCCGTTCGTTGGCCGCGTGTGCGTTCAGATGTCCGTTGCCCATGCCGCCGATGCCGACGGAGCCGATACGGAGTTTTTTTGTAGTCTTTGCCATAAGTTTTCCCTTTCTGTGATGGAAATATTGTTGAAATCATTATAGCAATTGTTCGTCGGGATGTCAAGAAAAAAGACGAAAAATCTGCCGAAGTCCGGTTGACATCGGGAGGCAGGGGGACTATAATACAGGCAGTATCCATGATTTTCTTGACAGGAGACTTCCCTATGAATTTTCTTGACCTCGGACAAATCCCGGCCATTCACGCCGACGGTATTCACGACGATACGACCGCCATCCAGCAGTGCCTTGACCGGATGAAGGACGGCGGTACGATCTGGTTCCCCGACGGAATCTACCGCATTTCCGCCTGCCTGATTTTCTATTCCCATCAGCGGCTGATTTTCTCCGACGACACCGTTCTTCTCCGCTCCGTGGACGAAGGCCGTGAACCGACCCGCTACCTGCTCGCTTCCTTCTCCGATCCCGGAACGGGCGGATACGACGGTACGCACGACGTTCTCATCGCCGGCGGGATTTTCGACGGCAACGCGGCGACAACGAGCAAGCTGACCATGTTCAACACCGTCCACTGCCGCGACATCACCATCCGGAACTGCCGGTTCCGCTGCGGCTCCATGTGGCACTACATCGAGCTGAACTCCACCAAAAACGCCGTGATCGAGGACTGCGTGTTCGACGGTACGTCCTACACTGCGATGCGCGACGACCTGACGAGCGAGCTGATCCAGACGGATGCCCCTCTCGTCGGCACCTACGGCCCCGTCTACAACTGCGACGGAGAATTGAT
Source organism: Oscillospiraceae bacterium (assembly GCA_015065295.1). Lineage (GTDB taxonomy): Bacteria > Bacillota > Clostridia > Oscillospirales > CAG-272 > UMGS1696. Next base: position 9,974 of record SVQN01000049.1, on the reverse strand, counting down.
CGACTTTCTCCCCGACCGGACGCCCTGCACAGAAATCACCGTCCGGAACTGTCTGTTCAAATGCGACGGATTCAGCGCAATCGGGCATCACGGAAATGACGAGCACACGAACATCCGGATCGAAAACAATCTGTTCACCGGACGCTCGGGCAAGGGCGAACGGAGCCGCGGGTATATCACCTTTATGGAAAAGGTTCATGATGTGATGGTTACAGGGAATATTTTCCACTCATCGGCAGATGACGGTCAGCAGAACTGCGGAGTTGTGACGATGAATCCCGATCCGTCGTCCTGCACGGTCTGCGGCAACACCTTTGCCGGACAATTCACCGATATCTGCACCGGCGGCATCACGGCATCGGACAATCATTCTGATGAATAACAGGCAAAAAACGCTGTTCTGAAAGAGGACAGCGTTTTTGCTGATACAGAATTATTGAATTTTCATAAACCCCAACCAGTCGCCATATCCGGTGAACAATGCCGTAAATGTGCCGTCGGCGGCAGGGATATCCATCCGGATAAGGCCGGAATCGTCCGTCAGACCGTCCCGTTCTGATTTTTCGGCAAACACTTCCCCGCGCAGATGTTCCGGAATCTCCGCATGAGTCGGATAGGTGATCTCCGGCAGACCTGCGACGAACGTGTCCTCCCGCAAAATCCGCGACCGTGCGGACTGCCAGCAGTCGTCGAGAATCCACTGTGCCACCTGTTCCGCAAAGGCTTCGGCGGTATAATACCGGTCATCGGCGGCCTCCCACGTCAGGATATCGCCTTTGTTCACTTCGACAAATATGAGCCTCCCGACAATATCGTCGGTGACAACCTCACTGTGTTCGTAGACCAGACGCAAACGGTTGCCGTCGGTTACTTCCATTCTCTCAAGGTCGGGATAACTGCTGCCCGCACCCATATCGGCGATGTAAAGATCGCGCGTCTCAAACCATGCGTCATCGTACTGCGCGAAATCAATTTCGTCCAGATCATATCGGTGGAAATAAAACAAATCTTCCCCAATCTGCTCCAGTTCCGACGGAGAAGATATCCGGAGAAGCAGCGAATTCCACTGACTACCGTTATCATGACTGACAAAATATTTCCGGATATCGTGAACCGTCACCGGCGCGGCTCCATCAAGTTCTGCGGGAAGACTGGTGTCGGTAATCTCCAGTTCCGGCACTGGACGGTTCACCGTCTCCGGTTCTTCGGTCACAAGCATCATGCCAAGGCTGTAGACCAGCGGAATTGTCCCCTGATCGGTGGGAACTTCGACAAGGATGAGACTGGAATCCTCGTCAAGCTCGCCGTGTTCGATTAACATTTCTTCCAGCTTTTCTTCAAAGGAGTACTGAGATTTCACCTCGCCGTACCGGACAACGGAGAAAGCCGCGTCTCCTGTGAGAACATACTTCCGTTTTTTCAGCAGTTCCGCTGAGTTTTCCATACATCCTTCGGCAAGAATTTCGTAATCATGATCGGATAAGCCGGGAGAATCGGCTGGTTCCTCCGGTACAGTCTCCGGCGGAACTGCAGTTTCCTGTAAAATCTGCGAAGCCGTGTCCGGCGGACGGGTTTCTTCGGCGGTACTTCCGCAGGAGGTCAGCAGCCAGAGAAGCAGAAGTCCTGTAAGCAGAGAGATTTTCATAGGGAAATGTCCTTTTTTATGTATATTGGTTAAAGACAGTATACCATACAGCGGTGAACTTGTCAAGTTTGGTAAAAAATTGAACGGATTTAAAAAAAGAAAAAGCTCTGTTTTCTTTCAAAACAGAGCTTTTCTTACGGAGAAGGAGAGATTTGAACTCTCGCGCCGGTTAACCCGACCTACACCCTTAGCAGGGGCGCCTCTTCGGCCTCTTGAGTACTTCTCCGTACCAAGTGTATCTGAGATTTCTCTCAGGCATCCGCGACCGTCTCATCACGTTGCCTGATTATTATAATACATTTTCCGGAGTTTGTCAAGAGGTTTTTGCAAAATAAATAATTATTTTTTGAATATTTTTCCGAAGACCGTTTTTCTCATCCAAGGACGCATTCGTCCGCATATTCAATGTACGGATTTCCTGCTTCGTCAAACTGAATTTCAAGGAAAATATACGTCGAATCGAAATACTGCTTTCCGTTCCAGCGGTCGGCGATGTAATAGAAATGCTCGCCGTCGTCCTTGGTCACGGGCAGGACAAACGCCGGCTGGCTGCGGTACGTCGTTTCGTCGCCGAAAAGATGCAGCATCGACCAGCGGCCTTCCATGCTGTCCGCCGACGCCCATTTCCCCTGATTCGGTGCCCATCCGGTGCAGAACGAACTGAGCATATAGTACTTCCCTTCCCGCTTGAACACCGCCGGTGCTTCGCGGTATTCGCCCTGCCAGAGCGATTTCACCTGTTCGTCCACGTTGAGGTAGTCCTCGCTCAGGCGGTAGACGTGCAGGTCGGCGTTGTCGCGTGCGGCGGAAATGAAGTACGCCGTGTCGCCGTCCTCGAACAGCGTGCAGTCGCGGGACATACAGCCGAACGGGTTGAAGCTGCCGTGATAGGTGAATTCGCCGTCAGGTGTGTCACACGTTGCCACGGCGCAGCGGGCATCGTGGTAGTTCATGCCGTTTTCGTAGTGCATCCACATGACGAATTTTCCGGTCAGACGGTTGTAAAGTACCTTCGGACGTTCGATGTTGACCCGGCAGCGGTTTCCGCCCATTTCCCGGACAATGGCAATATCCGCGCGTTCTCCTGCAATTTCATGGGACAGTGCAAGGTCACTGCGGACGCGGATCGGTGCGGTCGGGCTGTCTGCGGTCAGGGAATGACAGCGGAATTCCCAGTGTTCCAGATCGGCGGAGCGGTAGCAGGACACATAGATATTGTCGCGCCGGTCTTCGCCGTACCAGTAGTACCAGCCGTTGTGGAAGAGCATGTGGCCGCCGTGGGCGTGCAGCTCGTTTCCGTCGGTGTCGTAAAGTTTTACGCCGTTTTTCATGATGTGCCTCCTATATTTACAGATGGAACAGGACTTTCAGTGAATTGTAGTAATACTGCGGGACAAGAATGTCGGAATGATAGAAATTCGAGATCGAGAAATAGATATTGTTGACCGACGGGTCGGTGCCGAACGAGAAGCCGTCTGATTTGGTGAGATATTTCATCTGCTCGGTCATGATGCCGATGTCACGCGGATACCCGTTGGATGCGTAAATGAAGAACGGCAGTTCCGGATGCTCCAGAACGGGTTTCCGCAGGTAGTCCAGCACTTCTTCCATCGGAACGGATTCCTGGATGGTGTGATCCGCCGTGGTATGGCAGCTCATCGGAGCATACCAGCGGAAGTATTCGAAGGCATAATGGAAGACCCTCCACGTTGCGACGCTTCCTCTGGAATAGCCGCTGAACGCACGGTGATCGCGGGTGGCACGGAGTCCTTCGGGAGACGGATCGGTCAGCCAGGTATTGTAGCGCATTTCCACAGCGGGAAGGATATCTTCGATCACCTCACGCCAGAAATTCCCCTTGACGCCCGGCCATCCGCCGTCTCCTGCGGGAACCATGCCGCTGCGCTTGCGTTCTTCCTTATCCTTTTCGAGGTCGAAATAATAGGTCGTGGAAACGATGATGCAGGGTTCGATTTCGCCGGAAGCGAAGAGATTGTCGAAGAATTTCTGATTTTCCGGATAGGCGAAAATTTCGGGTTCGCAGGTGTTGCCGTGCTGATAGTAGAGGACATTGTAGCGGCGGTCTTTGTCCGAAGGATCGTAGCAGTACGGCAGATAGACGAGGCAGTACTTCGGATAGGTGACACCATCTTCGTAGACATCGGTGGTGTATTCCACCTTTTCGACGCGTCCGACCTTGTCTTCGGGCGGTGTGTCGCCGAGCGTCAGGCTTTCTTCGAACACGGTATCGAAGTCAATCAGTTCCCCGGCGGCGGTCGTGATAAGTTTACGCATAAAAATTCTCCCTTCTGCGGTTTTTTCTTGATTATACCACAGAAGGGAGATTTGTGCAAGGGATGAGTCCGCTATTCGTTCGATTTGCCGGTACTGCGGGTGATTTTCCGGACCGCAAGACCGATCAGGACCACACCGATGAGGTAGGTCGGCCAGTAAAGGAAGGAATACATAAGCAGCCAGTCGAACAGATTCCATGATTCCACGCTGACGGAATAGAGTCCCCCGAATATGGGAATGACAAACGGCAGAACTCCAATAAGGAGGACGATTTTCCAGAGGATGCTTTTTTTCATAAGACAGTCTCCATGTTTCTGATATGGTTTCTCATTATCCCAGTATCCCGCGCAGCCACGGGAAGAATCGGCAGTAGAATCCCCAGTGAACCGTTTCCGCACCGTTCAGCTTTCCGGTATTCAGGAAAAAATCCGGCTCGACGGTGATCTTCTGCATTTCAAACCGTGTTTCTTCTACACGTTCCGACCAGTTTTTCCCGGCAGCATACTCCCGCCAGATCAGTCCGCCCGCTTCGGACAGCCGTTTCAGGATATCCTCCGGTGATTCTTCCCCGCTGCTGCCGGTACCGATAGTTGTATAGGAATTTTTCATCGTCTGAAGGTGCATGGAGCAATCGCCCCGTCCGGTCAGATATGCCAGATCGTCATACAGTTCCGCATCGCTGAGCAGGCAGTCGTAGGTCAGCGTATAAGTCAGACCGAACGGCCAGATGCACAGTCCGAACAAAAGAATCCCGCAGACTGCCAGTAAAATTCCGGCACAGCATAAAAATTTTTTAATCATAACGTCATTCACCTTCAATCCTGTGTCTTAAAGCAATTTTGCAAAAGATTGCAATAGAGAGCAAACCAGCGGGTTGTTTATTCACAAAATATGCTCTGTTCAAATCGTTTCGCGGACACGGCACGCCGTGTCCCTACGAATGGCATTACAGATTATAGATTAATGTATGATAAGTTTTCATACAAAACTCCCGCAGTTCTTTCCAATGCTGCGGTAATTCTCTCATCAACCGTTCCGCCGTTTCCAGGGCAAGACCGTATTCCTCCTGCGTTATGATCCCTTCCGACAACGCTTCATCCAGTTCATTGCGGTCAAGAAGTTCGAATTCCTGTCCGGGAAGTACCGCAACATCAAGGAACAAGTCATGAAAATACGAATCCCGTCCGCAAATCACATTCTTCAATGTAACATCAAAATAATACTGAACAATCTCTTCCCGATCATCAAGCATTACAGTCAGCCACCAATGTTCATTTTCCGGTGCAATCTGCATCCAGCTGTATCCGTTGTCAACCAGCCGAACCGGTATTCCGCTGACGGTTTTGCTGAGCGGTGCAGCAACCGAATCCATACGGATCAGTCCTGCCATCCCCGCCATATCTCCTGTCGTCCATTCACAATAGGCATCACGCCGTGCAAGAATCCGGCTCCATCCGCGCCGGTCAAGGTATTTTGTTTTGATTTGCATAACCGATTCTCCCTCTCATTCTCCCGGCATCACCACAAAGCTGTTGTTGATCCACCGCTCATGCCCCAGACTGGGCCGGTTGATATATTCCCCGTTGTACACCATCGCTGTCGAGCTGCCGCCGTCGAGCATCGCCGCATTGTACGCGCCTTCGTCCAGCATGACCTCCTGCAGAACGTCAAGGTCACAGCCGAGGCTCCAGTCCACCTGCCGTCCGTCGATCACGAGGAACAGGAATTCCCCCGTTTCACGCTGTCCAATGGCGGTGCGCGGTGCAATTCCCCAGCCGCCGCTGCCGTTTTTGATGAGGCCTTCCCCGTTGACCACGAGGAACGGCGCGAACGATACCGCGCTCACAATGTTGTTGTCAATCGCCCACTGCGCGGTGCAGTGACGCAGGACAAGCGCGCCTTCGTCGTTGATGCCGATCATATTGTAAACCGTTTCGTCGATCACGAACGGGTACACGATCTCGCTGTTTTCGATCAGCAGACCCGCCGGCATTCCGCCGTTGGAGTCGTAATTGGCACCGTCCTGAAAGCCGCCGCCGTTGATCCCCGCGACTGCTCCGGCGTTTTTCGTCATCGTCATGACGTTTTCCCCGCAGGAATACTGCTGGGATGTGTCCGTCAGCTTCACCCTCAGCGGGTCTTCAATCAGCATGACATACCCGCGCCACGTCAGCCCGGACACCTCCTTGAGATACAGCCCTTCCTCCAGCATCTCGTACCCTTCGGAAATGTAGTCGGGCAGTTCGGGTGCGGGAGCTTCTGTCTCGGGTTCGGTTTCGGGAACGGGTTCGGTTTCCGGCACAGGCTCTGTCTCCGGGGTCGGCGGTGCTTCGGTTTCCGGCTCCGGTTCTTCCGGGATTTCTTCCGGTTCGGTTTCGGTTTCCGGCTCGGTTTCTTCCGGAATGTCTTCGGTTTCTTCCGTTTCCGGCTCGGTTTCGGCTTCCGTTTCCGACGGATCAATCGCTAAAATCGCATCCAGACCTTCGTGCGGGTCTTTTTGCGGCGGATCGTTTTTCTCACCAAACGAAAGAATATCGGAATCGTATCCGCTGTCGTCGATCTCGTTTTCCGCCATCACTTCCGCAATATATTCCTCCGGAAAGAACGCCGTTGCGAGGTATTTGTGGGACATCGTACGCATTGCGGAACAGATCCAGATCGTTTGCAGTTTCGGGGACGCTCCCGCCACGATCAGGATCAGAAACGCAAGAATCCCCGCCGCGATCAGCGAAACCGCCGTGATGCCGAGGACGGAAAATGCACGGACTACTTTTTTCTTCATGAATGTCACTCCTGTCATCGTCCGAAAAGTTCTGTTGATACTCTATAGACGAACCGCGGAGGAAAAAAGTTCCGTGCGTTTTGTATTGTTTTTATGGATTTTCTGTGAATTTATTTCTGTTGGTTAATCTGTATATCCAGCAAACGACCGACGATTGCCTCCCTCTTCGAGGGAGGTGGCAGCGTTTGCCGTTCTTTCCCCTTGGACACACGAACAATAGCTGACGGAAGGAGTTGAGATAGCCTGCACCCAACATTCTCAGTCCAGAGAGAGCAGACTATTTGTTGAGAGACTCCTTCCGTCGGCGAATTTTGTACATACAAAGGGAACATTCGCTGATCGCCGCCACCTCCCTCAAAGAGGGAGGCAAAAGGTACTTGTTTTATTGGCACTATGAATTATTTTATTTCTTCATAATATATTCGTCAATCGCCTTTGCCGCCGTTTTGCCGGCACCCATGGCGAGAATCACCGTCGCCGCACCCGTGACCGCATCACCGCCGGCATAGACCGCCGTGCGCGAAGTCAGTCCGGTTTCGTCCGTCACGATGCCGCCCCATTTCGTACATTCCAGACCGTCCGTCGTGGACTTGATGAGCGGGTTCGGGCTGGTGCCGATCGACATGATTACGCAGTCCGTATCAATGGTGAATTCCGAACCTTCGATTTCCACCGGTCGTCTCCGGCCGCTGGCATCCGGTTCGCCGAGTCCCATCTTCACACAGCGGATCGCCGTGACCGCGCTGTTTTCGTCGCCGAGGATTTCCGTCGGGTTGGTCAGAAGACGGAATTCGATGCCCTCTTCCTTTGCGTGTTCGATTTCCTCCGCTCTCGCCGGAAGCTCCTCTTCCCCGCGGCGGTAGACGATGTACACGTTTTCCGCGCCGAGACGCTTTGCACACCGCGCCGCATCCATCGCCACGTTGCCGCCGCCGACGACCGCCACGTTTTTCGCGTGCATGATCGGGGTCGCGGACGTGTCGCGGTACGCCTTCATGAGGTTGATGCGGGTCAGGAATTCGTTCGCCGAATATACGCCGCAGAGGTTTTCGCCCGGGATTCCCATGAATCGAGGAAGTCCCGCGCCGGTGCCGATGAATACGGCTTCAAACCCGTCCTCCAGCAGTTCGTCGATGGAAAGAACGCGTCCGATGACCATGTTGGTTTCGATGTTTACGCCGAGCGCGCAGAGGGTGTCGATTTCCTTCTGCACAATCGCTTTCGGCAGACGGAATTCCGGAATTCCGTAGACAAGCACGCCGCCCGCCGTATGAAGTGCTTCAAATACAGTGACGTCGTAGCCCTTTTTCGCCAGATCGCCCGCGCAGGTCAGACCGGACGGTCCGGAACCGATCACGGCAACGCGGTGTCCGTTGGACTGCGGCTTTTCGGGAAGCTCCGTGACCGTTTCGTTGTGACGGTCGGCGGCAAAGCGTTCGAGACGGCCGATTCCGACCGGTTCGCCCTTTAAGCCGCGCACGCATTTGGCTTCGCACTGCGATTCCTGCGGACAGACGCGGCCGCACACGGCGGGAAGCGAACTGGATTCGGCAAGAATGCGGTACGCGCCTTCATAATCGCGTCCGGCGATTTTTTTAATGAAATGCGGAATCTGAATTCCCACGGGACAGCCGGTCACACAGGGCGCGTTTTTGCAGTTCAGGCAGCGTTCCGCTTCGGCAACGGCAATTTCTTCAGTATAACCGAGTGCCACTTCCTCGTAATTGTTCCGGCGGATCTCCGGATTCTGGGAGGGCATTTCGTTCTTTTTCGGGGACATATTCGGCATTTTACTTTCCCTCCCGGTTCAGATTCAGCAGATTGCAGGTGTCTTCTCTGGCATGGCGTTCAAAATCGCGGTACATCGCGCCGCGCTTCATGGCTTCGTCAAAATCGACTTCGTGACCGTCGAATTCGGGACCGTCCACACAGGCGAACTTCGTCTGTCCGCCGACCGTCAGACGGCATCCGCCGCACATTCCGGTACCGTCGATCATGATGGGATTCATGCTGACGATGGTTTTGATGCCGTATTCCTTCGTGAGTGCGGCGACAAACTTCATCATAATCAGCGGCCCGATGGCGATCACTTCGTCGTACTGCTCGCCGGATTCGATCAGACGGCGGAGAGCGTCGGTGACAAGCCCCTTTTCGCCTGCCGAACCGTCATCGGACATGAGGACAAAACGATCGGAAACGGCGCGGAAATCGTCCTCGAGGATCACGAGATCACGGTTCCGGAAGCCGACAATGGCGTGGACTTCACAGCCGGAAGTATGCAGTTTTTTCGCCACGGGATAGGCAATCGCGCAGCCGACGCCGCCGCCGACCACCGCGACTTTTTTCAGCCCGTCCGTATGGGTCGCCCGACCGAGAGGTCCCGCAAAGTCGCGGAGAGAGTCGCCCGCGTTCATGGAAGCGAGCTTTTCCGTGGTCGCGCCGACCTTCTGGAAAATGATACGCACGGTACCGGCTTCCCGGTCGTAATCCGCGACGGTGAGGGGAATGCGTTCCCCGTCCGCGTCGGTGCGGAGAATGATGAACTGACCGGCCTCCGCCTTTTTTGCAACCAGCGGCGCGAGGATATCCATCCGGACGACCGTCGGATTCAGAAATTCTTTATGAAGTATCGGATACATAAAATCAAACCTTTCGTTATGACTAATAACTAATGGTGAATGACTAATGACTATGTCCGACCTGACATCTGTCCGCTGACATAAAATTTGTTATAGTCATTCACCCTTACCCATTAGTCCTTAGTCATTTACTGAATTCATCGTGCAGCCATGCAATGCGGTTTCCGAGCCATTCCTTGAGGTAGCTGAAATGTTCCTCTGCGGAATTCAGCTGGCGGACATGATGCGGCTCCTGATTGATGGTCTGTCCGAAAATCGGCCATTTTTCAAAGTTGTGATCGAACGAGTCCTTGCAGATGCCGTAGGTTTTGTCCAGTTCCGCGAACAGACGTTCGAACAGGCCGGACTCTTCCAGTTCAAGGAAGCGTTCCGCCGCGAGTTTCCGGAACCAGTCTTTTTCCATCAGGCGGAGGAACCACGGGTTCTGCTGGCTGAAGCCGTAGCGTCCGTCACCGGCGTAAATGTTCTCGTAACTGCCGTTGTCAAGACGTCCGTCGTTTCCGGCGGCAAGGTCAAAGTCCCAGCCGGGGCCGAAATACAGCTTGCCGTCCTTCCGGTACAGGAAGAAGCTCGACCAGCCGCAGTCGATGTTTTTCATGATTTCCTCGACGAG
>SVQN01000131.1 GCA_015065295.1 Oscillospiraceae bacterium | reverse complement strand
CAGTATTCCAGTGATCTGTGGCGCGTATTCGGTTCCTGCCCGTCGTACCGCGATACGTCGGTGTTCCCGCGTGACACCGGCCTTCAGCGCGGTATGATCCGCTATCTGGACGAACACGACTTTACGAGCGGCTCGGGCTACGGCATCTTCTTATTTGACGGTGAACACATCGTCAAATAAGTTTGATGGGGAAACAATTGTAAAATAAAAATCAGGAGAAACCCTATGAAAATTGTTGTAACGGACGGTTTCGCGGTAAATCCCGGGGATTTATCGTGGGACTATCTCGCAAAATTCGGCGAATTCACCGTATACGATAAGCTGTCGGACGAAGAAGCACCGGCGGCGATCGGTGACGCGGATATCGTCTTCACCAATCGTGTAAAAATCGGTCAGGCGGTGATAGACAACTGCAAAAATCTGAAATATGTCTCCGCACTCGGCACCGGCTACGATATGATTGATGTCAAAGCCTGCCGTGAAAACGGAATCGAAGTCTGCAATGTTCCCGGTTACTCGACAGCTTCCGTTGCCCAGCACGCATTTGCGCTTCTTTTGGCAAATGCCTTTGATATGGAAGGCTACCGGAATATGGTTAAAGACGGCAAATGGACGGGGATTCCCGGGTTCCAGTATCAGCTTTCCCGCTTTGTCGAGCTGGAAGGAAAGACTGTCGGTGTATACGGATGCGGTGCCATCGGGATGCGCTTTGCGAAAATCTGTCAGGCGTTCGGCATGAGAGTTCTGGCGACCAGACGCTCCAAAACGTCCGGCGAAATCGACGGAATTTCCTTTGTTCCCGCCGATGAACTCATCCGGGAGAGCGATTATCTCTCCCTCCATTGCCCGCTGACGGACGAAACCCGCGGCATGGTCAATGCCGATTTCCTCAGCAAAATGAAGGACGGCGCAGTCCTCATCAACACCTCGCGCGGCGCAGTTCTGAACGAAGCGGACGTTGCCGACGCACTGAAATCCGGCAAGCTCTCCGGTGCCGGACTGGATGTACTGGCAAAGGAACCTGCCGATCCGAACAATCCGCTGCTGTCCGCACCCAATACGGTCATTACCCCCCACTGTGCATGGACGTCGAAGGAAGCCAGAACCCGCCTGATGCAGATTCTGGACGATAACCTGACCTCGTTCGTCAACACCGGCGCGGGAATCAACCGGGTGTTCTGAGTCAAAATGGATCTTATGCAAAAGCCTAACGTAATCCTGATTATCGCCGATCAGTGGCGCGGCGACTGTCTCGGTGCCGCCGGACATCCGGACGTGAAAACGCCGTACTTCGATACGCTTTGTTCGGGCGGCATCCGTTTTCCGAACGCTGTGTCCGCCACACCGACCTGTATTCCCGCGCGTGCCGCTCTGTATACCGGTATGGCGCAGGAAAATCACCGCAGAGTCGGCTACCGTGACGGCGTCCGCTGGGATTATCCCCGCACCCTCGCCGGAACCTTCGCCGAAAACGGTTACCAGTGCCACTGTGCCGGAAAGCTGCACGTTCATCCGTTGCGGAACAGCGTCGGCTATCATTCGGTTGATCTGCACGACGGATATCTTCATTATTACCGCCGTCCGGAGGTTCCGTATTACGATAATCAGCGCGTGGCGGACGATTATCACCACTGGCTGAAGAACGAACTGGGGATCGAAGCCGACCCGACCGAAACCGGCATCGACTGCAATTCCTGGGTGGCGCGGCCGTGGATGTACCCGGAAAAATACCATCCGACCCGCTGGGTGACGGATCGTGCAATTGATTTCCTGCGGAAACGCGACCGTGATAAACCGTTTTTCCTGACCCTGTCGTACGTTCGCCCGCACCCGCCGTTTGACGCACCGCAGGCATTCTTCGATATGTACCGGAACAAATCCCTTCGTCCGCCGCTGCACGGCGACTGGATGGATGAAGAATGGCTGGAACGGGATGGAAGAATTTTCGATTCGGGCACCGGACCGAGCGATCCGGATTTACAGACTGCCGCACAGATCGGCTATTACGCTGCGATCACGCAGATCGACTACGAATTCGGACGGTTCTGGGAAGCGATGTTTTCGCATGGACTGGATCGGAGCAATACCGTTCTCCTGTTCGTGTCTGATCACGGAGAAATGCTGTGCGACCACGGATTGTTCCGCAAGAGTCTTCCTTATAAGGGAAGTGCGGGGATTCCGTTCATCGTTTCCGCGCCGCGCCGCTGTCTGGAAGCGGCAGGATGCACCGTTCCTGCGGACAGCCGTCTCCGGGAACGTGTGGTCGAACTGCGCGACGTCATGCCAACCCTGCTGGCTCTCTGCGGTCTCGACATTCCCGAAACCGTGGACGGTCAGAATGTCTTTGCTCCCGACTGGAACCGGGATTACATCCACGGCGAACATCTCTATGACGGCGGTTCCTGCCAGTGGATTGTCACGGAGCGCGACAAATTCGTCTGGTTCTCTTCGACCGGCCGCCGGCAGTATTTCGACCTTGTCCGCGATCCGGACGAAATGCACAACGCAATTGAAGATGCTGACAGAGCAGAGCGTATTGCGGAACTGGAAAATCTCCTGATCCGCGAGCTGTCGTGGAGGGAAGAAGGCTTCGTCCGGGACGGCAGACTGACGTCCGGTGTACCTGTCCGCGCCGTACTGGAACACAGCCGCCGGGAAACCGTGCAAACTTAAAGGTTTTCCCGGGAAATACCGATGGATTTTTCCGGTTTGTTGTAAAAAATCAAATTATTTTATCATCAGGACTTGAAATTGACAGCCCGATGGTATACAATATAAGGTGATAAAATTTCAAATACGCGGGTTCATTTCCCGCATAGGAGGACACTGTTATGACTTTATTTATTCTGGCAGCCGGCATGGGTTCCCGTTACGGCGGATTAAAGCAGATCGACCGTTTTACCGAACACGGTGAATTTATCATCGACTTCTCTATCTATGATGCAATCAAGGCCGGCTTCGACCGCATTGTTTTCGTTATCAAGAAGGAAAACTACGAAATCTTCAAGGAAACCGTCGGCCAGAGAATCGAAGACAAGATCAAGGTGGAATACGTATTCCAGGGTCTCGACTCCCTCGTTCCCGCGGAAAAGATTCCCGCTGACCGCGTAAAGCCGTGGGGTACCACGCACGCTCTCCTCTGCGGTAAGGAAGTTCTGAACGACGGCTTCGCTGTTATCAACGCGGACGACTTCTACGGCAGAGACGCGTTCTTCAAGGCTGCGGAATTCATCAAGAATGCGGATGAAAACGACACCCACTACTGCATGGTCGGCTATATGCTCGGCAACACCCTCACCGACAACGGCAGCGTTGCAAGAGGCGAATGCTACGCAGACGAAAACGGCATGCTCACCAAGATCACCGAAAGAACCAAGCTCTTCAAGGAAGAAGGCGGCGCATACTACGAAGAAAACGGCGAAACCGTACATATCCCCAACTCCACCGTTGTATCCATGAACTTCTGGGGATTCGGTCCCAAGGTATTCGAAGGTCTGGAAGAAGACTTCGAAGCCTTCCTCAACGACGCTTCCCGCGAACCTCTCAAGAGCGAATCTCTCCTCCCGAACACCATCGGCAAGATGATTAACGCAGGCAAGTGCGATGTCAAGGTTCTCACCACCACCGCAAAGTGGTTCGGCGTAACCTACGCCGACGACAAGCCGGACGTTATCGCAAAGCTCCACGCTCTCATCGAAGCCGGCGAATACCCGAAGACCGGTCTCTGGAACTAAGTTAAGTGAATTTTTTTC
>SVQN01000130.1 GCA_015065295.1 Oscillospiraceae bacterium | reverse complement strand
GGTCCCGACACGGACGTTCCGGCAGGTGACATCGGCGTCGGCGCACGCGAAGTAGGCTACCTCTTCGGTCAGTACAAGAGACTCCGCAACGAATTCACCGGCGTTCTCACCGGCAAGGGCTTCTCCTACGGCGGTTCCAGAATCCGTCCCGAAGCTACCGGCTACGGCGCAGTATATTATGTAGAAAACCTCCTCGCTACCTACGGCGAAAAGATCGAAGGCAAGACCTTCGCAGTATCCGGCTTCGGCAACGTTGCATGGGGTACCGTACAGAAGCTGACCGAACTCGGCGGTAAGGTTGTTACCATCTCCGGTCCCGACGGTTACATCTACGACAAGGACGGCGTAAACACCCCCGAAAAGATCGCGTTCATGCTCGAAATGCGTTCTTCCAACCGCAACCGCGTTGAAGACTATGCTGACAAGTTCGGCGTACCGTTCTTCAAGGGACAGAAGCCGTGGGGCGAAAAGGTTGACGTCATCATGCCTTGTGCAACCCAGAACGAAGTCAACATCGACGACGCGAAGAAGATGGTTGAAAACGGCCTGAAGTACTACGTTGAAGTTTCCAATATGCCGACCACCAACGAAGCAGTTGCATACCTCAAGGCAAACGGCGTGATCGTTGCTCCTTCCAAGGCAGTCAACGCAGGCGGCGTAGCAGTATCCGGTCTCGAAATGAGCCAGAACTCCATGCGTTACAGCTGGTCCTCCGAAGAAGTTGACGCGAAGCTCCATGACATCATGAAGAGCATCTACGACAACTCCGTCGCAGCAGCAAAGGAATACGGCATGGAAGGCGACCTCGTAGCAGGTGCCAACATCGCAGGCTTCCTCAAGGTAGCCGAAGCAATGCTCGCACAGGGAATTGCATATTAAGCTAAGGACTAAGGGCTAATGGTGAATGGCTGGGTTAAACTTTTTATCTGTTGACAGACGGAAGTTTAACCCAGCCATTTTTTTATTACGTTGTGCTTTGTCCAGCCGACAGACATAAAGTTGAATTAGTCATTCACCATTCACCATTAGTCATTAGCCCTTGATTTTTCTCCAAATTTATGCTATGATTATACCATCACTTCTTTCCGTCAAATCCGCAGATGAATCCTCGCACGTCCGACGAACACAGGTCGCCGCCAATCACGCGGTTCTTGTAGACAATCACGTTCGCCATAACTGTTCCGGTATAATCCGGGTAGTTCGTCACCTTATAGGTGTACCGTTGTACCTCGCGGCTGCGGTATTTCGACAAGTCCAGTCCCTGATTCCGCTGGAGTTCGTTGTAGGAATTCATCACTTTGTCGAATTCTGCCGGAATTTTGATCGTCACTTCTTCCAACGGTTCCGGCTCGATTTCCCATCCGAACTGTTTCAGAAAGTTCACGCGGTCGTCGTTGGTTTTGATTTTGTCGTAATTGTATTTCGCCGCTTCTGCCGCTACCGCTTTGGTGGAAACCGGCGTGTATTCGGGTATGGTCAGGACAATGGCGCAGAGAACGACCAGCGAGGCGGCGATTACCCCGAAAAATTTCAGCGTATTGGCGCGGACGGTACAGATGAACATAGCAAACCTCCGTAAGGTTTTGATTTTTCATTCCATTGTATTCCAAATTTAATCATAATAGAACATCCATACAGAAGGAGATATTCCCATGTTTGAAAACGTAACCAAACTGCTCAATTCCTGTCCCTGCGGCAGAAAACACTCCCTGCTTACTGACGAATGCGTCGTTGCGGACGATGCCGCTCTTCACATGAAGGACTACATTGCAAAGCGCGGCTTCAAAAATCCCGTGATCCTCTGCGATGACAATACCAGAAAATTCACCGGCGACCTCGCGGACATCACCACCACGATTTTCTCCGTTCCCGGCAACGCGCACGCTACCGAAGTCTACTCCGCGCAGGCAATTGACTTTGTCAAGGCTTCCGGTGCGGACGTACTGATCGCTGTCGGTTCCGGCTCGCTCCACGATATCACCCGCTATGCGGCATTTGAAACAAAAGTACCGTTTATTTCCTACCCGACCGCAGCCAGCGTGGACGGCTTCGTTTCCGGCGTTGCCGCAATGACGTGGTACGGCCAGAAACTGACCTTTGAATCTGCGCCGCCGATCGCCGTTTTCGCGGTTCCGGATGTTTTCTGCACCGCTCCGACCCGTCTGACCGCTTCCGGTGTGGGCGACGTTATCGGGAAGTACACCTCTCTGTTCGACTGGAAAGCGGCGGAAATCCTGACCGGCGAATACCGCTGTCCCGGCATCTGCGGTCTCGAATATGAAGCCATTGACGCTGTCTGCGACGCAATCAAGGCACGCAGTCCCGAAACCGAACGGGAATACACCATCAAGGTCATGGAAGCACTCCTTCTCTCCGGTCTTGCGATGCAGCTTACGGGCAACTCCCGCCCGGCATCCGGCGCAGAACACCACATGTCCCACCTCTGGGAAATGTGCTGCATCAACGAAGACAGCGACGCGCTCCACGGCGAAAAGGTCGGTGTTGGTCTGCTGTACGTCCTGCGCGAATACCACCGTTATCTGAAGAACGACATTGACGCGGACAAGATCGCGGCGATTGACGTTGCCAAGGTCTTTGACCGCGCGCACATCGAAGCGGCATACGGCACTCTGACCGATGTAACGCTTAAGGAAAATCTCCCGAAGGGCAAGTCCAGTCTGGAAGACATCAAGGTCACAGCGGACACAGTTCCGGCGATCCTTGAAGCGGCGAAGAGCCTTCCCACAGCAGAAGAAGCGGAAGCTCTGCTGAAAGCGGCGGGCGCACCGGTATCGAACGAAGAAATCAACCTGCCCTACGACGAAGCGTTCATCGAAAAGACGCTGACGTATGCGCCGTATGTAAGAAACCGTCTGACCCTGCTGAAGGTTATTCAGGCAAGCAAACTGTAATGGATTTATAAAAAATAATATATAAACCGAAAGCGAGGTAAAACACTATGGCAATCAAAGTTGGTATCCTCGGTCTGGCTCACGGTCACGTCATGTCCTACGGCCGGAAATGGATCGAACATCCGGAGTGGAACATCGAACTTGTCGGCGGCTGGGATCACGACACCGCACGCCGTGACGCAAATGTTTCCGCTCTCGGCATCAAAGCCTACGATACCCCCGAAGCCCTGCTCGCGGACGTGGACGCCGTCGTCATTTCGTCCGAAACGTCTCTCCATGTTTCCCTTACCGAGCTGGCAGCTGCCGCAGGAAAGGACATCATCTGCTACAAGCCCATGGCACTGACCCTCGATGAAGCAGACCGCATGGTAGCTGCTGTCGAGAATTCCGGTGTCCGCTTCACGCTCGGCTATCAGATGCGCGTTGACCCCCAGAACATCAAGATGAAGGAACTGGTTCACAACGGCACGATCGGCAGCATCTGCCACTACCGCCGCCGTCATGGTCTTTCGACCCACACATGGAACGATTTCGAAAACGCATGGCACGCACAGGAACACTACAACCGCGATATTTTCGCGGATGACAGTGCCCATCCGATCGACATGATTAACTGGATGTTCGGCGTACCGGAAACCGTTTCCTGTGAAATGACTACGATGGCGAACCTCAAGGTCAAGAACGACAACGGTGTGGCACTGTTCCGCTACGGCAACGGCATGATCGCCGAAATCACCTGTTCGTTCACCTGCACCGCGTCCGAAATCACCACCGAAATCTACGGTACAAAGGGCAGCATCCAGCAGTATTACGGTGACGCCGTATCCACCGGACTCCGGGCTGACC
>SVQN01000048.1 GCA_015065295.1 Oscillospiraceae bacterium | reverse complement strand
CTCGGAAAAATACGCTTTCCAAGATTTTTTAACAACTTTAAGGAATATCTTGTAAAACCTCCGCGAATGTGCTACAATGTACGCGAAATATATCCGTGCGGAGGCTTTACGACGTGAAACTATTGAATCTGGGCGGACTCCGGCAGTCGCTCACCGACATCTACAGCCCTCGGACCGACGAAGGCAAGGGGCGTCTGATCTCCCTCACCAGCGGGATGATCGCCGCGCTCTACAACGTATTCATCACGGGGATTTTCTACACCGGCTTCCTGTCGATGTACGGCATCTCCATCACCGGCGTCGGGATCATCACCTTTATCCCGTACATTGCCACCTGTTTCAGCGTGTTCTCCCCCGCGATTCTCGGACGGTTCCAGAAACGCAAATGGATTCTGCTCGCGGCAAAGATCTACTTCTACGCCATGTACATCATCGCCACGACGCTCATGCCCCAGTTCGTCACCGATCCCGATGACCGGCTGACGTGGTTCATTATTCTGCTGTTCCTTGCATATTCCGTCTACGCCCTGTTCAGCCCCGGCTTTACGACATGGTTCTACCGGTTCTATCCGACGGAAAGCGACCGCCGTACCCGCTACATCGCGCTGAACCAGACGTTTTCGTCGATTCTGTCGTGCATTATGCTCCTTGTCAGCAGCCTTTTGACCGACGCGGTGGAAGGTTCCGCGATGCAGGATCAGCTGATTCTCCTGTTCCGCTACATTGCGTTCGGCATGGTGCTGATCGACATTGCCATGCAGGCCATGGCGAAGGAATACCCCTACGCGGAAGCCCCGAAACTCCGTCTCGATAAAGTCTTCACCATCCCGTTCCGCTACCGGAAATTCCTGCTGTGCATGATGATTATGTTCGTCTGGAACTACATCGGCAACCTCAACAACGGTCTGTGGAACTATCACCTGCTCAATCATTTGCAGTTCTCCTACACGGTCATCAATATCGTGGGGATGCTGTATACCCTCATTCTCCTCTGCACCGGCGCGTTCTGGCAGAAGCTCCTGCACCGGTATTCGTGGATCAAGACCTTCGGGATTGCCAGCCTGCTGTTCACCCCGACGGAATTCCTCATGTTCATGCTGACGCCCGGCATGGAATGGCTCTGGGCACTGACGTCCTGCATCCAGCATTTCTGCAGCGTCGGTCTGAACTTTGCCTACGCGAATATCCTCTACCTGAACCTGCCGGAAGAAGAATCCACGGCCTGCATCTCGTTCAATACGATCGGATGCAACGTGTTCGCTTTCCTCGGCATGATGACGGGGACATGGGTCAGCTCGTTCGGCAACGACACGACGTTCCCGTTCCTGTTCGGGATGGAAGTCTACGCCGTCCAGTATACGACGATCCTGCGCGCAGTCGGTCTGTCGTCGCTCGGCATCCTGCTGATCGTCTGCTGGAAGAAGTTCACGCCGGACAAGGAAATCACCGTGATCGAGCAAACACAGGAACACCACAGAAAACGCCGTCAGAATATCCTCAACCGCTGGAAGCGACGGGGGATTTAAGATATGTATAAACGAAGGTACCGTATGGACTGAAAAATCTGCACGGTACCTTATTTATAACGTGAGTTCGATGGTATTCCATATTGACGGCTGAACCTGTAGGGAGCGGCGCCCTCGTCGCTCCGTTGAACGATGTGGATAAACAAATTGTCTATAAATGGAAATATAAGTTTGGGTTTATCAAATTTTATACAGTCATAACGTTTGATGGAGCGACGAGGGCGCCGCTCCCTACAGGTTCAGCCGTCAATATGGAATACCATCGAACTCACGTCCTGTCAAAAAAACAAGGTACAGCCCAGATCAAAAAATCCGCACTGTACCTTGTTTTTTGTCACATCAATTTCAAAAACGCCAGAAGGGCTTCCTGCTGATTGGCTTCAAGGTTGATCCAATTATCAAGCAGTTCTTTTTGTTGTTCTGTGAGTGTTACCGCTTCACCTTCTTCAGCGAAAAACTGCGACAAAGTAATCCCGTATACATCGCATACTTTTTTCAACGATGTAATATTCGGAAGTGTTCCCGATGAAAACCATGATGCAATCGTAGAACGTGAAATCCCTGTTTCTTCCGCCAATCGGTACTCCGACCATCCGCGAGCTTCCTGTAACTTCAATATTTTCTGAATTACTTTATCCATTGTTCTACTCCAAACTTTTTTTATTATTATAATCGCCACAGTCTTGCATTTTAAGACTATTTGATGTACAATAATAGTCGAAATACAGAACTATTATAAAGGAGTATCACACAATGTCAGAAATTATGATCGACCCATCAAAAACCTGTTGTTTTACCGGACATCGTCCCGAAAATCTTCCCGTGGATTATGAAGAACTGTATATCCAGCTTGATGCCGTAATCCGCCAGGCAGTTTCTGACGGATACGATACCTTCCTGACCGGCATGGCAAAAGGGTTCGATATGATTGCGGGAGATGCCGTTCTCCGGATGAAAAACCACGGATTCCCCCTCCGCCTGATCTGCGCGGTGCCTTATAAAGGATTCGGCGAACATATCCGTGACGAATGGCGTAATATTTCACAGACACTTTTCTCACAGGCGGATGCCGTCGAGTATATCAGTCCGAAATCGCATCCCGGCTGCTATCAGCTCCGCAACCAATGGATGATCGATCATTCCTGCCGTGTCATCGCCTATTCCGCAAATCTGGAAAGTGGAACACAGAATACCATCCGGTACGCCGAAAAAAAGAACATTCCGGTCACAAACCTTTTCGATTTCTGACAATAAGCAAAAACAAGGTACAGCCCAGATCAAAAAATCTGCACTGTACCTTGTCATATTATTCCCAGATGAAAAGCTTTTGAGGATGGGGTTCGGGGAAGGAACTTTTCTCGAAAAGTTCCTTCCCCGAGAAAATTCAATCAGTCAAAAGGGTTCTCCGTCGGATACGGGAGGGACTTGGGCTGGTTGTAGGCGATGTCTTCGATGCCGATGTAGCGGAAGACTTCGTAGAGAGCCTTGCCGAAGTGACCGAACGCAACTGCGCCGTGGTGCGGGTAACGCTTCTGGATCAGAACGTGGCGGTAGAAGCGATCCATTTCGGGGATGGCGAATGCGCCGATGGAGCCGAAGGATTCGCAGTCTACGTCGAGAACTTCACCCTGCGCGATGTACGCACGGAGCGTGGTGTCCGCGTTGCCCTGGAGACGGAAGAAGGTGATGTCGCCGGCCTTGATGTTGCCTTCCATCGTACCGCGGGTGATGTCCGGTTCGGGAAGTTCGGGTTCGAGGTCGCGCTTCATGATGAGCTGGTAGCCCATGTGGGGGTTCTTCAGCATCTTGGAGCAGGTGTTGCCGCAGTGGAAGCCCATGAAGGTTTCGGACAGCTTCGCGCTGCACTTGCCGCAGATGGACTTGTCGTAGAGGGACTTCGGAACAGTGTTGTTGATGTCGAGCAGAGTTACCGGTGCGCCGGATACGCAGACGCCGATGTATTCGGAGAGAACACCGTAGATGTCCACTTCACAGGATACCGGAATGCCCATACCGGTCAGACGGCTGTTGACATAGCAGGGAACGAACTTGAATTCGGTCTGGAATGCCGGCCAGCACTTGCCAGCGAACGCAACGTATTCGCGCGTGCCCTTATGCTGTTCCGCCCAGTCGAGAAGGGTGAGTTCGTACTGTGCAAGTCTCGGGAGAATGCCCGCGTACTTGTTGTTCGGGCCGAGTTCGGCTTCCATTTCCGCTACCTTTGCGGGGATGCGTTCGTCGTTCGCGTGCTTGTTGTACGCAACGAGGAGGTCGAGTTCGGAGTTTTCTTCAACGGCTACGCCGAGGTCGTAAAGCGGCTTGATCGGGCCGTTGCAGGCGAGGAAGTCGTCCGGACGGGGACCGAAGGTGATAACCTTGAGACCCTTCAGACCGAGGATCGCGCGTGCAATCGGAACGAATTCACGAACCTTGTCGGCGAGTTCCGCAGCGGTTCCTACCGGGTAGGACGGGATGTACGCCGCCTTCTTACGGAGGCCGAGGTTGTAGGAGCAGTTGAGCATACCGCAGAATGCGTCGCCGCGTCCGTCGTGCAGGTCGCCGTCACCTTCGGCAGCGGCAGCGTACATGATCGGACCGTCGAACCAGTCGGCGATGAGGGTTTCGGGCGTTTCCGGACCGAAGTTGCCGAGGAACACGAACAGCGCGTTCACGCCGTTTGCCTTGACATCTTCGACCGCCTTCTTCGCGTCGATTTCGTTTTCAACAGTAATGGGGCATTCGTACAGGCCTTCACCGTACGCTTCAACGAGCGCGGCACGGCGGCGTGCGGACAGTGCCATGGGGAAGCAGCTTCTCGATACCGCGATGATACCGAGTTTCACTTCGGGAATGTTGCAGATCATAAAATCCTCCTGAAAATAGCGATTCGTTTTCACCTGATATTTTACCTTGTTTCTCGTCGGAAGTCAATGTCTTTCGTCTATTTTGTTAAAATTTATTTTCTGCCCCATGATATTCTTGACAGAATCGTTCGGACATGGTATAGTTATTCTATCCCTATCTATGAGCATATTCATAAAATATTGAGAGTGCGGATTGTTTGTGCAGGGGAGACGCTGCTTTCCCGACTTGCTGCGCAAGTCGAAAAGAAAGCTGTGCAAAGAACTTTAATCTGCGGCTGACATGGAGTTTTGCTTATATGGTGGAGAGGGGATTTTTTGAAATATACCGGTTCGTGAAGCTGAAATTTGTTAGACCTGTTGCCGTAACGCTGGTTTGAAATTCCACGAAAATCGTTTTGGGGAAGTCAGGCTCCGCCAAGACCCTGACTTCCCACGCCGGTTTTCGACTGTATGATACAATACGCCACTTTTGAATTCAGCTACGGTTTGTCAGCATCCGCGCGTCTTGGCTAACCCGCCGTCCGCGCTTTTCGATCATTTGGTCGGCTGACATATCGTTTTGCACTAACGAAAGCACGCACGGCGACCGAGCCAAGGCGTGCGGAAACCCAAGTAAATGTAGCTGAATTCTATCGCGGCGCACTGTATCACGAAGACGAAAATGATCTGTGCTGAACAAAACGGAGTTTTGAGAAGTCGCTCCCCTATTCCTCATGATTTTTATATCCCCACGTCAGCGGGCGAAACAAATTTCAGCCGAACTCCACGGAATATTCCCCTTTCCCCTTCTCTCCCATACCAACTACACAAACCGGCTACCACAGCCTAAAAAGGTTTTGGAAGGGGTTTGGGGAAACCTTTTCCTCAAAAAGGTTTCCCCAAGAAACTCCCCTCTCCATATTCAGAAACTCCCCTCACCAAGAATCCATAACCACATCGGAGGAACACCATTGATGAAAAAGTCAATTTCCTGTCTGGCAGGCGTGCTTGCCGGATTGCTTGTATTTGCCGGCTGTACGGGAGAGGTTCCCATGGAAACCGAGACGACCGCACCGGCGGCAGAAGTTGTGACGGAAAAAGAGGTTCCGTCGATTTTCGGCGCGGAAATGCTGTCTTCTGCGGAAATCGACGCACTGAAACAAGAGAAAGAGCGTGTCCCTACCGGCGACGAACGCGCGGTCATGTATTTCAACGGGGCGGAACTGGTGTGCCACAGCAACCGGCGCGTGTTTTATGCAACCGTTCCCCAGCCGGAGCGTAAGGGAAGATGGCCGGAAGGTACGCTGAGCGGTCCGGAAGGATACCGCGTCGTGATCGACAGGGGGCTGGTTCCCGATGACCCGACAAAAATGATCGAACACGGCAATACGCTGATGGTGTATCTGTTCGGCGAAAGCGATTACGTCGTCGCCGAAGTGGTGATGACCTATCTCCCGGTCATTACCATCGACATTGATTACGGCGATCTCGGCGGCTCTCTCCGTGACGCTACGTTTACCCTGCACGACAGTGCCTCGACCAATAAAAATATGCGCTACGCACAGTCCCGGGCTCAGGTGAAGCTGCGCGGCGGCTCCAGCGCGGGTCTGGTGAAAAAGAGCATCCGCGTGGACCTCAAGGACGAAAATGGCGAGAACCGCGATATGTCCTTTTTCGGTATGCGGAAGGACGATGACTGGATCCTGACGGCGATGTTCTCGGACGAAAGCAAGATCCGCGATATGGTCGGCTGGCAGCTCTGGCGTGAGATGAAATCGTATTACCCGGACGTGAAGGGCTCCTGTGCGCCGGAAACAAAGTACGTCGAAGTAATCCTGAACGGGAAGTATCAGGGGCTGTATATGTTCATGGAAAAGTTCGACGCAAAAACGATGGAACTCGAACTTGAAAACGGCGACGTTCTCTTCAAGGCGACCTCGTGGGAGGTGCCGGACTCTGCCGGACTGAAAAAGCAACACGCACGTTCGCTCGCATATATGGCAATGGAAAAGAAGTGGCCGGGTATCGAGACGAAGATTGACGGAACGTGGGACGACATTGCGGAATACATCCGCGTGGCGTATGAAACGGACGGAACCGGCTTCGTGGACGGCATCGCGGACATTGCGGCGATCGAAAACCAGCTCGACTACTGGATCTTCAACAACGTGACAATGGCGGGAGACAACACGTTCAAGAACGCTTATTATGCAGTGAAGGACGGTCTGGTCTACACGCTGCCGTGGGACCTTGACATTTCGTTCGGCCTGAACTGGAACGGCGATCCGGCAACGAACTACCTCTACCGAGAAACGAATCAGATCACGCGGACGTTTGACTTCCAGGTCGGACGCCGTCTGCTCAAGTATTACGACGGCGCGGTCGATTATGTGAAGGAACGCTGGGCGGAACTGAAGGAAGCGGACATCGTTTCGGCGGAAGGCATCATCGAAAACGCGGAAGCGTACTGGAACCTGATCCACGCGTCCGGCGCGATTGCCCGCGAATGCGAACGCTGGCCGACCGTCAGCTACGACGACGATCTGACCTACTTCAAAAACGTCATCAAGCAGCGCATCGACTGGCTGGACGATTATATTGAGGATTTGGAATAAGAGAATATAGTTTCGTGGGGAAAAACTTTTTGAAAAAAGTTTTTCCCCACACCCCTTTTCAAAAACTTTCCAACAAGGCAGGACAAGGGGAACTTGCGGATTTCAAGTATGGCTTTATACGGCTATGGAAATACTCGCTTGCGGAGACGGCGGAAATGCGGTATACTTGGGGCATGAAACCGGTTTCTGCATTTTTTTATTCAAAGGAGAATTTCTTATGACAACTTCCATCGGTCAGAACATCAAGCGTCTCCGCCGGGAACGCGACATTACGCAGGAGGGACTGGCGGAGTTTCTCGGCATCACCGCGCAGGCGGTCAGCGGCTGGGAATGCGACCGCAGTCTGCCGGATATCGCGCAGCTTCCGCTTCTGGCGAACATTTTCGGCGTAACGACGGACGAAATCCTCGGCGTGAACGTCGCCGCACGGGAAGCGAATATTGATGAAATCTGCAAAACGGCGCGAAAAACCGATGCGGACGGGTACCGTGAGGAGGCAATCCGTCTTTTGCGGAAGGGTCTGCTCGACTACCCGAATTCCTACAAAATTATGGCACTGCTTGCGGATTATCTGTACATGGCGGGGCAGTTCGATGAAGCTCTCGCGCTGAATCAGAAGGTCATGCAGGAATGCACGGACATCGGCATCCGCGCGGAAGTGACCTCGAATCTGTGTTCACTGTACGATCATCTCGGACAGAAGCAGAAAGCAATCGAAACGGCGATGACTTTGCCGGAGCTTTCACGAAACGACCTGCTGAAATATCTCTACAAAGGCACAAAACTCACGGAATTCTACCGCGAAAACACCCTCGATCTGTTCAGCGATGCCTTATATCAGGCGGGACAACTCGCGTTCTGCCGCGATGACAGCGGTAAAGAAATCTACACCCCCGACGAACAGCTTGCAATTCTCGCCAAAGTCACCGCCATTTATGAAATCCTCCTCGAGGACGGCGACTACAACTTCTTCGCACAGTTTGTGGAATCCGCCAACCGGCAGTCGGCCAGACTGTATGCCGAAAAGGGCGATGCGGACAATACGCTCCGCTGTCTCCGGAATATGGCGGAATTTTCACAGAAATTCCTGCATTATCCCGAAGATGCCGCACAGACCTCTCTGCTGTTCCGCGGGGTAAAGTACGGCGGATGGGTGAAGAACACACCGGATGCCGTGGATACCATGATTCAGGAAAACCTCGACTACCTGAACGAACCCCGGTTCGATTTCGTCCGCGAACGTCCGGAATTTGCCGAAATCGTGAACATCCAGAGCAAACGATAAATTTTTCAAAAAATTTTTTCAAATCCCCAACCTTTTCCCCTTCCCGTTTGTCTATATTACAGCAGCTGCAAACAAGTTCCCCCGGATAAAATCCGCAGGAACTTGGAAAGGATATAACATGATTTATTCGGAACAAACCGACGAAATCCTCGTGGGACTGACCCTCGCCGGAAAACAGGACGCTTACGAAGCCCTCGTCCTGCGGTATCAGAAGGCGGTGCTGGCTTCCGCGTATTCGGTCGTCCGCAATTCCTACATGGCGGAAGATGCCGCACAGGATGCGTTCGTCAGCGCGTGGATGAAGCTCGCCATGCTCCGCGAACCGTCGAAATTCGGCGCGTGGGTCTGCCGGATCGCCGGAAACCGTGCGAAAAATATGCTTGCCCGCGTACGGGAGTACATGGATTTTGACGTTCTCCTGCGGTACGAGCATGACCACGCCGAATCGGTCGAGGGACTTCTTGTCCCGGAAACGGACGATCTTACCGAAGCCCTGCACGACAGCATCGGACGGCTCCCCGACAAAGTGAAGCAGGTCATTTATCTGCACTATTTTGAAGGGCTGTCCGTTGCCGAGATTGCCGAACGGATGCTGATTCCGGCGGGAACGGTCAAATGGCAGCTCCACGAAGGACGAAAGACAATCAGAAAGGATTTATGTGCTATGAACGAACGGGAAAATGACACTTTAGTAGAAAAGGTAATGAAAAAAGTCAGCGAACTCAAGCTCATGCTTCTGAACAACGACCGCTCGGGCATCGAAGCCGCGTACCGTGCGCTTCTGCCGGAAGTGGAAAGCCTGCCGGATTCCAGGGAACAGCAGTACGCACTTGCGGATGTGCTGAAAATCGGCTGGTGGTGCGTGAAGAGCATGCAGAACGACGACTACCTTGCACGGCTCCGCGATGCCGCCGAACGCGGACACAACGATGAAGTAATGGAAGCGATCACGGAAATCGAACATGGCAAACTCTCCGGCGATGCGCTGATCGAATTCATCCGGGACAAGCAGATTCCGCGTCTGGAAAAGGGCGGGTACCGTCTCGCGCTCGGATGTGCGTGGTTCTGGCTCGGCGCGGCGTATATTCAGAATAAGAAGGATATCGAAGCCTGCCTTGCGGCGAACGAAAAGGTTCTGGAAATCCTGCATCCGGAGGATACCTATTATGCAAACGCTCTTGCCGTGAAGAAAATGGTGCCGCTCAAACAGGAACGATGCGGAGAACTTCCGGCGGAACGGTATTTTCTGAACATTTATGCGGAGAACTACCGATACATCGACGGTGAACTGCGGTTCGTCAGCCAGCCGGGATATATGCTCGGGTGCTACGACACCGGCGAGTATTGGAATCCGCTGTATATCTTCAGCAATCTATGCTGCGGTGTCTGTGACGGCTATCTGCCGCCGCACGGTCTGAACCTCGGTGAAACGTACACAGCGACCGACGGAAAATCCACGCTGACCTTTGAAGCGAACGGACAGACCGTGGAAACGCCTGCCGGAACGTTCGCAGACTGTCAGCTCTGGACGATTGCGGCAGAATCGTTCACGGTAAAGACTTACCTCAAGGAAGGTGTCGGCATCGTCCGTCAGGAACGTACCCCGAAGGGCAAAACCACCATCGCCACGCACCTGACCGCATACGAAGTCACCGGAGAAGGACTGCTTCCCTTCACCGCCGGAAACAAATGGAGTTATGCGATCGAAAATATCTCCCATACCGTGGACTGCGAAATCACGGCGGAGGTCGTCTGCAACAACGGCGAGACCGTCACCGTCGCGCACAACTGGTACCAGATCAAACGGTGCTACGATGAAAACAACTGGGACGAAATGATGCTCCAGATGCGCCGCGAATATGCCTACGACGATGAAACCAACCCAAACGAAGTTCATCTCCGCGATATGACCCACATCATCGAACGCGCGGAAGCACTGGCGAAAACGCCGCTGGAACTCGCGCATACCAAAGCCGCGTGCAGCGTCATGCGCCGCATCATGGATACGGACGAGGAATTCAACCCGAACCGCACCATGTCCGGCCACTGGAATTTCTTCAGCCGTCTTCTGCTCGGCGAACGGGACGGAAAAATCACGCTGGAGGGAGGCGAACGGGATTACGACTTCGAGTGGAAGGATATCAGCGCATGGTCGGATGCACGCTGGGCACTCCTGTACAACGACATTTACGAAATGTTCGCGGATGCAACGGGCGAAATCCTTTGGTCGGATGAATGGCTCCCCGGCGTGACGCAGACGCTCGAAATCCAATATTACGGCGACCCGGTCATCACCAAACTGACCTGTGAAGACGGCGGCACGGTCACAACGGCCGCAGGAACCTTCGGGAACTGCCGCAAGATTATCCTCGACATTGACGGTATGTCGTCGAGCGGTCTCGCCTATCGCGGCGGTCATAAGGAATACTGGCTTGCGGAAAACGTGGGAATCGTCCGCGTATCGAATGTCTGTCCCTACAACAGCCTCACCTACACCTACGAACTGACCTCCTACACCGGCACCGGAGAAGGCTATATGCCCGTCATCGCCGGAATGCACCGCCGTTTCGACGGCATCAATATGCAGGAAAACTTCCTCGGCTGGGCAGACTACACCTTCACCGAAAACTACATTTTCGCAGACCGCGGCGGCATAAGAAAACTGTAAATAACGTAAGTTCGACGGATATCTGTATTGACAACTGAACCCGTAGGGAGCGGCGCCCCCGTCGCTCCGACTGACGATTTTGATTCACATAATTTTGTAAGTTAAACATAAAATTTATTTACAAAATAGTATACATTCAAATCGTTCAGCGGAGCGACGAGGGCGCCGCTCCCTACGGGTTTGGTTTCCGTTTAAGTATTTTAACAGACGCAAAAAGACCGGCCTGTTTTTACAAGCCGGTCCTGATTTATTCAATTACTTATTCAGATTCTTAACGATGTCTTCGGTGTCGGAAGCGATCATGAGTTCTTCGTTGGTGGGGAGAACGTAGACCTTGACCTTGGAGTCAGCGGTGGAGAGTTCCACGGTGTTGGGCTGGTGGTGGGTCTTCGCGTTGAGTTCGCGGTCGATCTTTACGCCGAAGTATTCCATGTCAGCGCACGCGCGGTCACGGAGTTCGGGGTTGTTTTCGCCCATACCTGCGGTCCATACGATTGCGTCGAGACCGTTCATGGCTGCTGCGTAGGAACCGATGTACTTCTTAACCTGATATGCGAGGGTGGAAGCTGCACGGTATGCGTCCTTGTTGCCTTCGAGGATCGCTGCTTCGATGTCACGGCTGTCGGAGGAAATGCCGGATACGCCGAGGAAACCGCACTTCTTGTTCATGTATGCGTCTGCTTCTGCAGGGGTCCAGCCTTCGCGTTCCATCAGGAAGGGAACGATTGCCGGGTCGATGGAACCGCAGCGGGTACCCATCATAACGCCTTCCAGAGGAGTGAGACCCATGGAGGTGTCAACACACTTGCCGCCCTTGACAGCGGAGATGGAGGAACCGTTACCGATGTGGCAGGTGATGATCTTGGTTTCTTCTACCGGCTTGTCGAGAAGCTTTGCCATTTCGCGGGAAACATAGCGGTGGGAGGTACCGTGTGCACCGTAGCGGCGGATCTGGTACTTTTCAGCCATTTCCTTGGAGATGCCGTAGGTGTAAGCCTGTTCGGGCATGGTCTGGTGGAAGGAGGTGTCGAATACGAGAACCTGCGGCTTGTTGGGCATTACAGCGAGGCAGCCCTTGATACCCATGATGTGTGCGCCGGTGTGAAGCGGTGCGAAGTCACGGCAGAGTTCGAGCTTTTCGAGAACTTCGTCGGTGAGGAGAACGGATTCAAAGAAGTAAGGACCGCCGTGGACAACGCGGTGACCGACTGCTTCGATTTCGTTCATGTCCGAGATAACGCCGGTTTCGGGATCGGTGAGATACTTGACAACGATGTTGGTAGCAACTGCGTGGTCAGGCATCGGGATTTCTACCTTGATCTTTTCGCCGTCTTCGCCCTTGCGGTGTTCGATGCGGCCGTCGATACCGATACGTTCGCAGATACCCTTTGCGAGAACGGATTCGGTAGCAGTGTCAAAAAGCTGATACTTGAGAGAAGAAGAACCTGCGTTTACGACTAAAACTTTCATTTTGGAATATTTCCTCCGATTTATTTGATAATGATCCTTGACAGGGTAGTTGATTCACCCTATAATTATATATGAAAACAATCAAAAATACAAGAACTTTCAAAGAAATCGTAGGAAAATCCAAAAACTCATGAAACCGGAAACCGTTATTTGTGAACTTAACCCAATCCATAAAGGGCATCAGACCGTCCTGAACCGCGCAAAGGAGAATTCGGATGTCTGCGCCGCCGTTTTGTCGGGAAATTTCGTCCAGAGAGGCGAACCGGCGGCGTTCGATAAGTATACACGCGCCCATGCGGCCGTTCTGGCGGGAGCCGATCTGGTGGTCGAACTGCCGTTTCCGTGGTGCGCGTCCGGGGTGGAATCGTTCGCTCTGGGCGGCGTGACCGCGGCATCCGGCATCGGCTCGGCGGGGCTGACCTTCGGCTCGGAAACGGGACAATTGGACTATATCGAACGTCTGGCGGATATCAAATCCTCGCCGGAATTTGCGGAAGCCGTCGCGGAAACGGAAGCGTCATCCAGAGACAGCGGAAGCGCGGCGGTGTTTGACGAAACCCTGCGCCGGTTCGGCATCACGGAAATGCCCGGCGCGAACGACAAGCTCGGCGCGGAATACATCCGTTCCGGCAGACGGGCAGGACTGACCTTCACGGCGGTCGAACGTCTGCACAATATGAAAAGCGCGACTGCGCTCCGCTCGATGGCATTCGACGACTGCGCGCCGTTCATGCCGGAGGAATCGTTTACTCTTCTGCGGACGGCACGGCGTACCGATTACGCGGCATTCGCGGACATTCTGTTCCGTCACGCACGGCTGTATCTGCGGGATGCGGACAGCGAGGTTCTGCAGATCGCCGCCAAAAAAGCCCGCACCGTCACCGATGCGGGAGAATTTATGCAGACGATCGCCACAAAAAAATATACCGCCGCGCGGATGCGGCGGGAACTGCTGTTTTCGCTGACGGGCGTGCATTCGGAATGGCTGAAAACACCGCCGCCGTATACGATTCTGCTGGCAGCCAACGAACGCGGGCGGCGGTATCTCTCGGAAACGCGGAAAACGCGGACGTTCCCCGTCCTGACGAAACCGGCGGATTTTGTTCCGGCAGATGAAACGTCCGCGGACATCCGGCGGTGTCATGCGTTCGCGGACGAGGTATTCTGCCTGATAAACGGACTTCCGGCAGATGCGTTTATGAAACGGCATCCGGTGATGGTGTAATCTCCCGATATATTTCTTCACAAAAATCAAGAAAGTTGTTCAGATAAAAGAGCCGTTTTCCTTTTTTCTCCGCATACTCTGCAATGGAAGCCGTCCCGCCGGTGGAATAGCGGCAGTAGACGAGAACGACATCGGACTGATCGACCATCCAGCGGTTCCTGCGGGAGATGGCGAAACGCGGCGGTACTTTCTCCAGATCTTCGGGATAGATTGTTTCGGCAGGATGATAGATAGGATCAAGCGGTCGAACAGACGGCAGATAGGCGAGGACAACCCGGTAATCCACCCACCAGAATTTCGGAATCACGGCTTCGGTCAGAACTCTGAAGGCAATCCGGTCGAAACTCCCCTGATTCCCGACAAGAATTTTCTCAATATGTTCTTCTTCGATCAGATACTCAAGCATGGCATTCAGACCGGCGGCAATCGAAGAAGGAGCATCATGGTGTCCGAACATGGAACAAGTCATGGATTTCACACCTTTCTGCATTTGAATAGATATAATTGCAATTTATATTATACTATTGCTATTGAAATATGTCAATTGCTATCATATGATTGCAGTGCAAAAACCATTGAAAAAGTATAATTTTCTCATATAAAAGAATACTATCAAGGGGCTTTTTATGGGAAAAGATGTAGATTTTAAAAATCATGACCGATTTGTTCAATTAGGAATTACGATTGCTGCAATCCGGAAAATCCGTGGTTTATCGCAGGAAAAACTATCGGAAAAGGCAGGAATCAGCCGTGGATATCTCAGTATTATTGAAGCACCCGGAATGGCACAGGATTTCACAATGGAGACATTCTTCAACATTGCCGATGCGCTGGATGTGGATCCGGCGGAACTGATCCGCGCGTCCATGGTACCGGATTCAATTATGAAGATGAAGAAAGAATAGGCATCAAAATTCTTCTGACAGAAGTACGACTTTACCCGTACTTCTGTTTTTTTCTTTCTCCCACTTGACGGAACCCGATTTGTATGCTATTATCATAATAACATCAACAAGGACGGTATTTCTTATGGAAAATAGCATGATTCACCAGCGTACCGCCGGCACACTCGACGTACGGGTCTACGCATCCCGTAAGGCCATGGGCGACGCTGCCGGACGGGACATCGCGGAGGCAATGCGGACGCTTCTCGCGGAAAAGGACGAAATCAACATGATCTTCGCCGCCGCGCCTTCGCAGAACGAGACCCTCGCCGCGCTGGTTTCCGAACCGGACATCGACTGGACGCGCGTGAATGCCTACCACATGGACGAGTATGTGGGGCTGGACGGTGCCTCTCCCCAGTCGTTCTCGACCTATCTGCGGGAACACATTTTCGGACTGGTTCCCTTCAAGTCCGTAAACTGCATCAACGGTGCGGCCGGTGCGGAAGAAGAATGCGCACGTTACGGAAAGCTGCTCGCCGACAATCCCGTGGACATCGTCTGTCTCGGCATCGGCGAAAACGGCCACATCGCCTTCAACGACCCGTGGGTTGCGGATTTCAACGATCCCGTGAAGGTGAAGGCGGTTCCGCTCGACGAGGTCTGCCGCAATCAGCAGGTTCACGACGGCTGCTTCCCCACCCTCGACGACGTTCCGAAATTCGCGCTGACCCTCACCATCCCCGCACTGACCTCCGCCTCCTATATGTTCTGCTCGGTTCCGGCGGCAACCAAGCGCGACGCGGTTCGCCGTACAGTTACGGAAGCTATCACCATCGACTGCCCCGCAACGATCATGCGGAAGCACCCGCACGTCATTCTCTACTGCGATCCGGACAGCGGTGCGGATTTGCTCTGACTACAAAATATTGAAAGTGCGGATTTGGCGTGAAGGGGAAACGCGCTTTCTTGAAAGAAAGCTGTGCAAAGAACTTTAATCTGCGGCTGACATGGAGTTTGGCTTATATGGTGGAGAGGGGATTTTTTTGAAATATACCGGTTCGTGAAGCTGAAATTTGTTAGACCTGTTGACATAACGTTGGTTTGAATCTCCACGAAAATCGTTTTGGGGAAGTCAGGCTCCGCCAAGACCCTGACTTCCCACGCCGGTTTTCGACTGCACGATGTAGTACGCCACTATTGAATTCAGCTACGGTTTGTCAGCATCCGCGCGGCTTGGCTAACCCGCCGTCCGCGCTTTGCGAAAGTTCGGTCGGCTGACATACGGTTTGCACAAACGAAAGCACGCACGGCGACCGAGCCAAGGCGTGCGGGAACCCAAGGAAATGTAGCTGAATTGTAAAAAGGCGCACGATATCCCGGAGACGGAAATGACCTGTGCTGAACAAAACGGAGTTTTGAGAAGTCGCTCTCCTATTCCTCATAGTTTTTACTGCTCTACGTCAGCGGGCGAAACAAATTTCAGCCGTACTCCACGGAATATCCCCCTTTTCCCCTTCTCTCCCATATCAACTTCAAAAACCGGCTACCACAGCCTAAAAAGGTTTTGGAAGGGGTTTGGGGAAACCTTTTCCTCAAAAAGGTTTCCCCAACGTATCCCCCAAACTCCACCCGATAGTTATACCAATCTACATATACCCATCATACAGAAAGGAATCCATCATGAAAAAACTCAATGTTGCCATCATCGGCCAGGGACGAAGCGGCCGCGATATCCACGGACGATATTTTCTCACGGAGCACGGGAAGGAACGCTATAACGTCGTCGCCGTTGCCGACAAAATTGCTGCCCGCCGGGAACGCGCCGTACAGGAATACGGCTGCGACGTGTACGAAGACTACCGCGAACTCCTGAAGCGCGGCGACATCGACGTCGTTGTCAACTCTACGTTCTCCTACCTGCACTATCCGGTAACGATCGACGCTCTCCGCGCGGGAAAGAACGTTGTGTCCGAAAAGCCGTTCTCCAAGTTCGCCATCGAATGCGAAGACATGATCCGCACGGCGAAGGAAAACAATGTGACGCTGACCGTGTTCCAGCAGTCCCGCATCGCACCGTACTTCACCAGAATCTGCGAAATCATCGACAGCGGCAAGCTCGGCGAAATCGCGCAGATCACGATCCATTTCTCCGGCTACAGCCGCCGCTGGGACTGGCAGACCTCGCGCCGCTTCTACGGCGGATGTCTCCTCAACACCGGTCCGCACCCGATGGATCAGGCTCTCCATCTCCTGAACACGGACGAAATGCCGAACGTATTCTCCGTTCTGAAGCGCATCAACTCCGCCGGTGACGCAGAAGACTACGCGAAGGTCATCCTGACCGCTCCGAACCGTCCGCTGATCGACGTGGAAATCTCTCCCGCCGACGCGTACAACGACTTCACCTACCGCATCCACGGTTCCCGCGGTTCCCTTACGGCGACGCTGTCAAAGATCAAGTGGAAGTATTTCGACGAAAAGCCGATGCCCGAACTCACCCTCGAACCGCTCACCGGTGCCGACGGCCTCTCTCCGGCGTACTGCTCCGAAAAGCTGAACTGGAACGAATTTGAAGAAGACCTGACCGGCTCCCCGTTCGACTACGCCCCGACCAAATATTACGAAAACCTCTACGATCACCTCGTCAACGGC
The DNA here is from genome assembly GCA_015065295.1 of Oscillospiraceae bacterium. GTDB lineage: Bacteria > Bacillota > Clostridia > Oscillospirales > CAG-272 > UMGS1696. The sequence continues at coordinate 4,912 of SVQN01000048.1, read as the reverse complement.
GCAGACATCCTCATCAAGCCCGAAAAGATTGTCCAGCAGATCCACGTCATGGAACTCATCCACGCGCAGAATCCGCTCCCGACGTGGTGCTGACCGACAGGAGGAACGATCATGTATAGAATAGCAATTATCGGTTCGGAAAACAGCCACTGCGGGCATTTTGCGGCGACACTTGCGCCGAAGTCCGGTGAAAAACGGTTTCCGGAACTGGAACTGATCGGTATCTGCGGGGACGACGCGTCCAACGAAGCCGTTGCGAAGAACTGCACCTGCGAATGGTACACCAACGATCCGACCGCTTTCCTCGGCAAAGTGGACTGCGTGATGGTCACGTCCCGTCACGGCGGCGTTCATCTCAAATATGCAAAGCCCTACATTGAAGCCGGCTGCGATGTCTGGATCGACAAGCCGATCACGGCATCCGTGGAAGACGCGCGCGAAATGGTACGTCTGGTCAAGGAAAAGGGCGTTCTGCTCTGCGGCGGTTCGTCCCTCGCAGGTGCGGAAGGTACCGTAAAAATGGTGGAATACGCCGCTGCCAACCGCGACAAGATCACCGGCGGACACGTTACCGCGCCGATCAATCTCGTGAACGACTACGGCAACTTCTGGTTCTATTCCCAGCATCTCGTGCAGATGATTACGGAAGTCTTCGGGCAGGACATTCAGTCCGTGGACGCGAAGATGAACCCCGCACAGAACGGCGTTCACGCGACCTACCATTATCCGAACTTTGACGTGACCGCATTCTTCGGCACCGGCTACTCCATCACCGTTTACAACGGCGGCTACGGCGTAGTCACCGAAGCCATCGACCTCGGCGGCGAATACTTCATGCCCGAACTGCGCGAAACAAACGATATGCTCACGAAGCGTCACGTCCGCCAGGCCCCCGAAGAAGTCGTTTATCCGGTTCTCGTGCTTGACGCGACCATCCGTGCGCTCGATTCCGGCAAGACCGAGGAGCTGCTGACATTATGACGACAAAAATCATAAACGGGAAAATCATCCTCACCGATGAAATTCTGGACGGATATTCCCTGTATTTCGCGGACGGCATCATCACCGCCGTGACCACGGACGATCTTCCGTGTGACACCGTCATTGACGCCGCCGGACAGTATGTCTCCCCCGGATTCATCGACATCCATACCCACGGTGCGGGCGGCGCGGACTTTCTTGACGGTACCGCCGAAGCCTACCGTACCGCCGCAAAAATGCACGGCGATCACGGCACCACGACCCTTCTGCCGACCACCACGTCCGTTGACCGCGACGGAATTCTTGTGGCGGTGAAGGCATACGAAGAAGCCCGTCAGACGCCCGGTCTGCCCGATATGCCCGGCCTGCATCTGGAAGGCCCGAACCTTGCGGCATCCCAGAAGGGCGCGCAGGAAGAACGCTTCATCCATCCGTTCGACCAGCAGGAAACCCTCGACATTCTGAATTCGACCGACCGCATTCTCCGCTGGACGGCGGCACCGGAACTCGAAGGCGCGGAGTGGTTCGGCGACCTCTGTATGGAACGCGGCGTTCTGCCGTGCATCGGCCATACGGAAGCGAATTATTTCGACGTTGTCCGCACCCTGCCGCACGGTTTCACCCATGTGACGCACCTGTACTCCTGCACGCCGAGCATCACCCGAAAAAATGCGTACCGCATCGCGGGCGTTCTCGAAGCGGCGTACCTGCTCGACGACATGACCGTCGAAATCATCGCGGACGGTTCCCATCTGCCCGCCGAACTGCTGAAATTTGTCTACAAATTCAAGGGACGCGAAAAGACCGCGCTGGTCACCGACTCCATGCGTGCGGCCGGAATGCCGGAAGGTGAAAGCGTTCTCGGAAAATGGGACAACGGTCTGCCCGTTATCGTGGAAGACGGCGTTGCAAAGCTGCTCGACCGAACGGCATTTGCGGGAAGCGTGGCGACCTGTGACCGTCTTGTCCGGACGATGCGCGATCTGGCGGAAATCCCGCTGCACGACGCGGTGTACATGATGACAAAATCCCCGGCAGATATCATGAACTTCGATGATCGCGGCGTACTGGAACCCGGAAAACGTGCGGACATCGTCCTGTTCGACGAAACCGTCAACGTCAGCCGCACGATTGTTGCGGGAGAGACAATTTTCTCCGCATAAACGTCTGACGGAATCCCATACTAACAATGATTTTAAATAAAAAGGAGTTTATTCAATGGCTGTTATCGAAATCACCAAGGAAAATTATGAAACCGAAGTTCTGAAATCCGACAAGCCCGTGCTGCTCGACTTCTGGGCACCGTGGTGCGGCCCGTGCCGGATGCTGTCCCCCATCGTCGATGAAATCTCGGAAGAACGCGGCGACATCAAGGTCGGCAAGATCAACGTGGACGAACAGGAAGCCCTCGCCGCACAGTTCGGCGTGATGAGCATTCCGATGCTCGTTGTCATGGACAAAGGCGAAATCACGAACACCTCCGTCGGCTACAAGCCCAAGAAGGACGTTCTGAAAATCATTGGTTAATGTTTTTTCGCGGGGAAAACTTTTTTTGCAAAAAAGTTTTCCCCGCACCCCTTTCAAAAAAACTTATACAAAATGGCCTGATAAAGAATGTGCAAATTGTTTGTACTTCCAATCTGCACAAACCTTGTTTATTATTTTTGTCCAAAAGTTTTTGCGGAGGGGCTCGGGGAGGTGCTTTTTTCAAAAAGCATCTCCCCGATAAAAATTTCTCAAACAAATTTCAAAATCCATCTGACCAAATGCAATCCGATCCGGTTATATTTAATGAGGCCTCATAACACAGGAAAGGAGAGATGCATCGTGACAGCCCCGACAATGGAGCAGGCGGTGGAACAGAATTACGAGGATATTCTGCGGTACTTCATCTATCGTGTACGCAGCCATACCGCCGCCGAGGACCTGACGCAGGAGACGTTCTACCGATTTCTGCGCTATTCTGCGGATCTGTCCAAATTCCGTACCGCGCAGAAATGCCGCGCCTACCTGTTCACCATCGCCTCGAACGTGTACCGCGACTATTCCGCAAAATCCGTGGACATTGCCGATGTGGACGAACTGGACGAAAACCTGCCCGCCGAGGAAAACACAAATCTGGAGCTGGCCGACGTGATCCGGAACGCACTTGCGAAACTGCCGGACACCCAGCGCGAAACCGCCGTTTTGTATTACTACGGCGAATTCAAAATACGCGAGATCGCGGATATTCAGGGCGTGAGTGCTTCCGCCGTGAAAAACCGTCTGAAAGCGGCGCGGGATACGCTCAGGATTCTGCTTGAAAAGGAGGGATTCTCATGAAACTGAACAACCGCCGGCTGAAACAGATGATGCGGGAGAACCCCTACCCGGTTCAGCCGAAGAAGAAGGACGAAATGCTGATGCAGGCATGGATGCAGGACGAGCAACAGGAGCAGCAAAAAAGAAAGGATGGATTTTCAGTGAAGTACATGAAAAAGCACAAAATCGGCGCGCTGATTGCAGCAGTCATGATTTTACTCAGCATGGCGTGCGCGATTTCCGCCGGGATCGTCCGGTATTATTATCACACCCCGGGCGGCAATATCATCGATCAGGAACGGAGCTTTGTCGAGGAGCCGGAAGGTCTGACGCTGAAAATGACCGAAAAGGAAATCCGCGGAAAAGGCTACACCATTACCGAAGTGAACTGGACATCGGTTCAGGGAAAATCGACGTTCACGGTCTGGGTAAGCGCGGACAGCGTGGAACTGAAGGGACTGACCGCGACCATCGGCGATAAGGAATATGTCCTGAAAAAATCCCACGTTACAAAGACAGAGGACGGAAAACCGCTGAATTACGGGTATACTTCGCTGGATGTACCGGAACCGGAAAGTATCAAAGCCGAAATTGGACCGGAATCCAGTCTGAAACTGACCATTGACGAACCCGAAGCATGGCATTATATCTTCTTTGTACCGGAAGACTGTGAATTGGTTGAAGATGTTTATGAAAATGTGATCCTGACCGGTTACTATTTCGATGAAAAAATATATTCCGGTGCAATTGATACCGTACTTGAAGACAGTGAACTGAACGCCCTTATCGGCAGTACACTTATTTTTCCCGAAAAAGGCACTCTTGTCGGAATAGATGGAACGGGTTATGTTCTACACAAAGACTTCGGAAGAATCAGCTATGGAGTCGGGGAAGGCAGTGAAGTTGAGCATTATCAAGAGATTCCCGGTATTATTCCGCAGACATTTTCCATAGAGAAAATCTTCTTCGATCTTCGGTTACTGCCTGTCGAAGGGAAAACCTACTGTGAGCTTCCGATTCCCGAACCTGGACAGACTCTTACCGGAGAATGGAAGATCTTTGATGTGGCGGGAATGACATTCACCATTACAAAAATCACCAGAGAGGATGCCAAAACAATCTCCTTCACAACATCCGATACGCAATATCTCTCTTTAGGTTCTTCGGACAAGCCGGAAAACGTTTTTTCCGAGGCTGCCACATCAATTACCTTCTCTGAGGCACTTTTCATGGGAGACCCCGAAAACGTATTCCAGTCCATGAGAGCAAACAAAGTCGAAGAAGGTTACTGCTATCGCTACTCTGCAAAATCATTCAAAGAATATTGCAAAACCCACGACACCATCCCCCTCGGGATTGCTTCCATTTTCGTTGATTATACCGGCGACTGGACACTCACCTTCCCCGAAAACTGATTAAACGTGAGTTCAACGGTATTCCATATTGACGGCTGACCCTGTAGGGAGCGGTGCCCTCGCCGCTCCGTCGAACGTTTTGGTTATACAAAATTTGATAAATCAAATCCTGCACTTCTATTCACAGACAATTTGTTTATCTAAATCGTTCAACGGAGCGGCGAGGGCACCGCTCCCTACGGGTGAAGTTGTTGATGCAGATATCCATCGAACTC
>SVQN01000047.1 GCA_015065295.1 Oscillospiraceae bacterium | reverse complement strand
GGCGGGTTCCGGTTCCGGCTGCGGTGCAGGCGCGGGTTCCGGTTCGGGCTGCGGTGCAGGCGCGGGTGCCGGTTCAGGCTGCGGTGCAGGGGCAGGTTCCGGTTCGGGCTGCGGCACAGGTACGGGTTCCGGTTCAGGCTGCGGTGCAGGAGCAGGTTCCGGTTCGGGCTGCGGGGCAGGTGCGGGTTCCGGTTCAGCCGCCGCCGGAATTTCAGGTTCCGGTTCGGGTTCCGGAGTTGCTTCCGGCTGAGGTTCGGGTTCTTCGGGAACAGGTTCCGGCTCCGTAACGGGAGCAACTTCCGGTTCAGCCGCCGGCTGTTCTTCCGTATCGGATTCGCCTGCCTGACCGATATCAAGCTGCTCATCGCCGTTTTCTTCGTTGGCATTGACATGATCTTCCGGATCCATATCGTCCGCCGACAGATCCGCGCCGATGGATGCCGCCGCTTCTTCATAGTCCACCTGAACGGCAAGTGCAAGGTTGACGCCGTCCGCAATCGCGCGGGAACTGTACGTCGCGCCGGAAATACCGTCCACGTTGACGCCGATTTCCACCGGTTCGCTCATGCCGAAGAACCGTTCGAGGAACGTTGCGCCCTGAACTTTCGTACCGACACCGGGGGTTTCGGACATGGAAACAATCTTGATGCCGCAGATTTCATGCGCGGTATTCATCCCGATCATCATGCTGACATCGCCGTTATATCCGGCTGCCGCCACGTTGACGCAGGAACCGAGAATTTCGCCGTCCTTTAAAATAATGTAGATTTCTTCGCCGTCCGCGTTCTGGAACGTCCTGACATCCGTTCCGTCCGGGAATACGGCGAGAACCGCTTCGTTTTTCTGCTTTTCGATATTGGCTGCGATCACGTCCGCCGTCATGCCGTTGACAACGGCAAGAAGGAGCGCGATCGCCATGGAAATCACCGTCAGAACGAGCACCATTTTCGCAAGATACGACGGTGACGAGGGATCGTGCGGCTTTTTCGGCTTTTCGGAAACCGGTTCTTCCGCCGTTTCGTTCACTTCTTCAAACTCTTCTGCAATCACTTCTTCCGGTTCGCTGACAGAATCCGCCTCATCCAGAGCAACGGAAAGTTCCTCCAGCGATGTATCCGGCGTAACTGTTGTTTCTGCAGCTGCTTCCGTCACCGCTTCCTCCGGGAGACCGGTTGTTTTTTTCTTATTTTTTTCCATCACTCTTACCTCCGAAACGTCTGGGCATCGTCGCTTTGTCTATGTACCAGACAAGCAGATTCATCACCAGGATCGAGAACGACACCCCTTCGGGATAGGCACCGAAGTAACGGATCAGAACCGTCAGCAGACCGCATCCCATACCGAAGATCAGACGTCCGACCGGAGTAACCGGAGACGTTGCATAGTCGGTCGCCATGAAGAACGCACCGAGCATAAGACCACCGGCCAGCAGTTCATACAGCATGAATTCGACCGGCATACCGGCGGATTTCGGGAAGAGGAAGGTCATGAGCGCGACGGTACCGATGTACGCCACGGGAATGTGCCAGGTGATGACGCGCTGAACGAGCAGGAAAATCCCGCCCGCCAGCAGAAGCAGTGCCGAAACTTCCCCGATACATCCGGCTTTGTAGCCGAGAACCATATCAATGATGGTTTCCGGGGGAATTTCGCCTGTTTTGAGAGATGCAAGCGGGGTTGCGCTTGCCACGATGTCCCCTTCCGCAAGAACGGGAGCGAGACTGGTCACTTTTTCGCCGTCTGCCGAGAACGCGGTCATTTCCGATGCCCACGAGAACAGGAAGACACGCGCCGCCAGTGCGGGATTGACAAAGTTGCATCCGATGCCGCCGAACAGCTGCTTGACGACAACGATTGCGAAAAATCCGCCGACCACCGGCATCCACAGGGGAACGGACACCGGAAGGTTCATTGCCAGAAGAAGACCGGTCACGACAGCGGACAGGTCGCGGATGGTCACGGGACGGTGCAGAAGGAACTGGGCTGCCGCCTCAAATCCCACACACGCCGCCACCGATACCGCCATCACTGCCAGCGCACGGATTCCGAAAACGTACACGCCCCACAGAAAGGCGGGGAGCAGAGCGAGAATCACGTCGAACATGACCGTTGCGGTCGTGTCCGGACTGACGATATGCGGAGACGGAGACACCGTGAGGATCTCCGGCATTTTGATTTTACGGCCCGCGTCGGGAGATTCCGATGCCGCATCCATCACCGGCGCGGCCGAAGTTTCGATTTTGTTATCCATAATTTACCTCAATTTTCCGGCTTGTTCAAAGATGCCAGACGGGTCTTTTCGGCCTTGATCGCGGCCTTGGCAACCCGGATGTGCTGAACGATTTCCACGCCGCCCGGACAGTTGTACGAGCAGGAACCGCATTCCACGCAGCTCATCGCGCCGTATTCTTCCGCACGCTTCAGATCGTGAATCTTTGTGAACTGGGCAATGTACATGGGCATCAGGTGCATCGGGCAGTTGCGGACGCATTTTCCGCAGCGGATGCACGCCTGTGCAGGCACGTCCTTTTTGCCGAATCCTTCCGAGAACAGAAGAACCGCGCTGGTGGACTTGGTCACGGGCATTTCGGTATCCCACTGCGCCGCGCCCATCATGGGACCGCCGTTGATGATCTTCTTCGGCGTGCGGATCAGACCGCCGCAGAATTCCACCAGATCGCCGACACAGGTACCGATGGGAGCCAGAACATTCCGCGGACGCTTGACGCAGTCTCCGTCCACGGTCACAATACGCGAAATCAGCGGCGTACCATACGCGAACGCACGGTAAATCGCCGCACAGGTTTCCGCATTGAAGATCACGCAGCCGACGTCCGCCGGGAGCTTGCCGGTCGGAATTTCCGTCCCCGTGATCGCATAGACGAGCTGACGTTCGTCTCCCTGCGGATACTTGGTTTTCATCACCTTGACCGAAATCATTTTGCTGGTCTCGGTCATTTCTTCGAGCTTTTCGATCGCGTCCATTTTGTTGTCTTCGACTGCGATGTAGGCGGTACGAACGCCGAGAGCCTTGAGAAGAATCTTGATGCCATTGATGACGGCTGCCGGCTGTTCAAGAAGCAGACGGTGGTTGGCGGTAATGAAGGGTTCGCATTCCGCGCAGTTGACGATGATCTTGTCCACCTTGCCGAGAGCCGACTGAATCTTCGCGTACGTCGGGAACGCCGCGCCGCCCATCCCGGAAATTCCGGCTTCCCGGACGATTTCGATGACCTCGTCCGCCGTAATTTCGGTCAGTTTTTTGGATACGGGGCGGATATCCGGACACGGTGTGTCCTTGAAATCGTTCTGGATCACCACATATTCGACCTGCATCCCGGTCTGCGCGGTCTTTTTCACGATTTCAGTGACCGTACCGGAAATACTGGAGTGAACCGGGCATCCGAGACCGCCGCTCACCTCGCCGATCTTCTGACCGACGGTGACGGCATCTCCCTTTTTCACGATCGCTGCCGCCGATGCGCCGATATGCTGGGACAGAGGGATCGAAACCTTCGCCGGTGCGGGGAGGGTTTCAACCCGGCTGTTCCGGGTATTTTTATATTCTTCCACATGGATACCGCCACGGAAAGTATATGCCAAACTGTATCACCTCTCAATGAGTTTGCTTTGAATTGCTATATAAATTTCGATATAACATTATGCTAATTATACATGAATACCGGAGCATTTACAAGAGCATTTTCACATTTTTTTAGATTTTTCACATTTTTCAGGGGTATTTACTTTTTCGGGAACAGTTCCATGAATTTCACGGATTTGTCCGGAACCCGGTAGGTTCTTCCATTGAGATAGGTCAGTTCCGGCTCGGTGAATTCAAACTCAACGGCATAGGAATACAGAGCCTGCGCGCTGTAACCGAGCTTCCGGTCGTCACGGTTGACCCCGTACTTCCCTTCCCCGAGAAGCGGATGGCCGATGAATGCCATGTGCGCGCGGATCTGGTGGGTACGTCCGGTAATGAGAGAAATCTCCAGAAGCGTGAGATCATGATCGCGGTTGTACGCGAGGGATTTGTACTTTGTGATAATCTCCTTGGAGCCGGGAAGCGGTTCTGCCGTGATACGGACGGTATTGGTTTTGTAGTCCTTCCGGTGGTACGCGCGGAGGGTCTTTTCACCCACAAGTTTTCCGTGAACGGCGCACAGATAGGTCTTGTGTACCCGGTTTTCGCGGATCGCTTCGTTGACAGCGCGGAGAGCGGCGGCGTTTTTCGCCAGAATGACGATCCCGCCGGTGTTCCGGTCGATGCGGTTGCAGAGCGCGGGCGCAAACGAGGCCTCGTTGTCCGGCTGATAATCGCCCTTGTTGACCAGATACGCGGTCAGCGCGTAGATGAGCGTTTCCCTCTCGTCCGCGTCGGCGCGGTTTTTGTCCCCTTCGTCGCCGGTATGGACAAGAACCCCCGGCTTCTTGTTGCAGAGGAGAATATTTTCGTCCTCGTAAATAATGTCCGGCACAGTTTTTACTTTGCTGTAATCGGGCGCGGCATCGGCGTCCCCGAAAAATTCATCGGAAATATACATTTCCACCACATCGCCTGCGGAGAGCATATCGTTTTCATGCGCGCGGCCGCCGTTGACCTTGATCCGCTTGGTACGGATGAATTTATACATCAGCGATTTGGGCATTCCGGTCGTGGATTTGGCGATGAATTTATCCAGCCGCTGTCCCGCATCGTTCTGATTAATGGTAAAACTTCGCATAGTCACCTGCTTCTGAAAAAAATATCGGGGAGGAACTTTTTGAAAAAAGTTCCTCCCCGAACCCCTCTTCCAAAACTTTCCGACAAATGAGACAGACAATGCTGGGTGCAGATTCGGAACACCAAATCGGCTGTGCAGTCAACAAAATTTCTCCACAAACAATCTGCACATTCTCTGTCATATTTCTCAGTTCAACGTTTTTTGAAAGGGGTTCGGGGAAAACTTTTTTCCAAAAAAGTTTTCCCCGAGAAAAGATCTGATTACTTCGTGCCGAACAGACGGTCGCCGGCATCTCCGAGACCGGGTACGATGTACGCGTGGTCGTTGAGACAGTCATCGAGTGCTGCCGAGAAAATTTCAACATCCGGATGATCCGCCTGAACACGTTCAACGCCTTCCGGTGCCGCAACGAGACAGAGCAGCTTGATCTGACGGCAGCCGCGCTTCTTCAGCATCGTGATCGCATCGGATGCGGAACCGCCGGTCGCCAGCATCGGGTCACAGACGATGATATAGCGTTCCTCGATGTCAAACGGGAGCTTGCAGTAATATTCCACGGGATCGTGTGTGTCGGGATCGCGGTACAGACCGATGTGGCCGACCTTCGCTACGGGAACGAGACTGAGAAGTCCGTCCACCATGCCAAGACCTGCACGCAGAATCGGGATGATTGCCAGTTTTCTTCCTTCGATGCGCTGAGCGGTCATCTTCGCCACGGGCGTTTCGATTTCCACGTTCACCAGCGGAAGATCGCGTGTGACTTCATATCCCATGAGCATGGTAATTTCGGAAAGAAGCTGGCGGAAATCCTTGGAACCGGTATCCTTGTCTCTCATAATGCTCAGCTTGTGCTTGATGAGCGGGTGATCCACTACATGAAATTTTTCCAGATTCATACGATCGGCATCCTTTCGTTTTTCGGCATTTGTTTTTCTTTATTATATCCCATTTTCCCTCCCATTGCAAGTACGCGCGGCAGATTTTTTTCGTTTTCCACCGAATTTACAACAAATTTCTTTACTTTGTCCCGCCGGGATGATACAATAGGGAAAACACTATTTTCTGTCATCACAAGGATTTGATATATATGGAAACCAAACGCTACACCATCTCCGTCATCACGCTCGGCTGCCGCGTCAATCAGTACGAATCCCTCGCCTTCACGGAAGGGCTTCAGAAATACGGCATCGACGTTGTCCGTCCGGGCGAACCCTGCGACGCCGCCATCGTCAACACCTGCACCGTCACGGCGGAAAGCGACCGCAAATCCCGCCAGATGATCCGCCGTGCAGCATCTTACGCCGGTCATGTGATCGTCACCGGATGCTTCGCGCAGATTTCCGCCGATACCGCCGCCGCAATCGACAACGTGACCTACGTCTGCGGAAACGGCGGCAAGGCAACCCTTGCGGACACCGTATATGCCATCCTCACGGGAACGTACACCGGGGAAAAATCCAATGTCGGCGAACCGGACGGGTACGACGCGGTGGAAATGACGACCACCCTTCCACCGCCGGAACGTGCGCGTTCCTACATCAAGATCGAAGACGGCTGCGAAAACCGGTGCGCGTACTGCATCATTCCGAAGGCGCGCGGTCCCGTGCGTTCCAAGAAGCCGGAAACGGTTCTGTCGGAAGCAAAGGCACTCGCTGCGTCGGGATGCCGCGAAATCATCCTCACGGGGATCGAAACCGCCTCCTACGGCATGGATTTTGAGGGAAAACAGCCCTATGGCCACCGTCTCGCGGAACTGATCGGGGATATTGCTGCCGTGGACGGAATCGAACGGATCGGGCTGGGTTCGCTGGAACCGACCGTCATGAGCGACTATTTTGTCGGAAAACTGGCGGCGGAATCGAAGATTCTCCCGCACTTTCATCTGTCCATCCAGAGCGGTTGCAACCGTACCCTTGCCGAAATGAAACGGCGGTACAACGCGGACATGGCGATTGCGGCTATACATCGGATGCGCGGCGCGATGCCGGACGTGACCTTTTCGGCGGATGTGATCGTCGGGTTCCCCGGTGAAACGGAGGAAGATTTCTCAGAAACGATGGAATTCTGCCGTGAAGCACGGTTCCTGCATACCCACATTTTCCCGTATTCCAAGCGTGCCGGAACGGTCGCGGCGGAACGGAAGGATCAGGTGCCGGACAACGTCAAGCATGACCGTCTCGTCCGTCTGGAAACCCTCGTGAAGTCGATCAAGCGGGAGATGCTCGACGACTATGTGGAAAATCACCGGGATACGCCGGTGTATGTTCTTGTGGAAAAATCCGGAAACGGAGGAGCTTTCGGACACAGCGAACATTATTATGAAGTGGAAATTCCCGGATGTACGGCCGAAGCGGGAGATATTCTTGCGGTACGGCTGGACTCCCACGACGGGGAGATTGTCACGGGGCATATCGAATAAGCGGAAACGTAAAAATCACCGGTTTGTCAGCCGGTGATTTTTGATTTATTCACTCAAACGTCCGATTTTGTACCGCGTCTGCGGCGAATCGCTCGTTTTCAGAATCTCCACGCTCGGATTTTCCCTGTAGAGTTCCTTCAGTTTCAATAAATGCGTGACGAAAATAAACCCGCATCCCATCGCCGCAATGTAGTTCAGGATGTGGTACATCCCTTCCGCGCCTTCGTCGTAGGCCGTGGTCTGAAACGTCTCGTTCATCAGGAGAAGCGAGGACGGAACCACGTCGTCGATGATTTTCGAAAGTACCGCAACCTCTTCCTCGAACCGTCCGGCAGAGGAAAGCGGAATCAGTTCCCCTTCCGCCGCCGCAAAGGTCGTGAAAATCCGGTTCCGGACACTGATGACCGCCGATTCGCACGGGACGGGGAGTCCGCACTGTGCCAGCAGAACCGCCGTTCCGACCGAGCGGAGATAGACGGTCTTGCCGCTGTTGTTCTTCCCCGTCACGAGAATCCCGGACGTTTCTCCGCCGCCGCTGCGGAAATACACATCGTTCGGCACGACGGACATCACGCTCATGCTTTCCGTCAGGAGAAGCAGATCGGACAGAGTTTTGATGTCGATGAGATTTTCCGACGCGTCCCGGAATTCGGGATAGGTATATTTCACGTTCCGGTCATCGAAACGGGTGATATACTGAAGCGCGGCCTTGTAGAAGTACAGTTCTGTCTCCAGCGCGGAAAATTTGTCGATCACCGCGCGGAGGAATCCGGTCAGGTAGCGGTCGGTCTCCTGCACCGCTTTGGCAGCCGTCTCGAATGCTTCATCGGAACCCACGCCTTCGACACGGACAACGGATTTCGGAATCTCCGGAATGTCCGCCGGTTTTTCTTCGGGGACTGCTTTTTTTTCTTTATCGGCGCGAGCAGCATCGGCTCGAGTAGAATCTACTCGGGCAAACAGGGAGGCAAACAGAGAGCCGCTCTGTTTTTTCTGCGGACGTTCGTAGGTCTGGATGTACCGGAAATCGCGCAGGAAGTACGGGTCGGCCTTCATTTCGGGATCAAAACAGAATTCCACCTCATAGGTGTGGGCATTGGCAAGCCCTTTTTCCAGCTTTTCCGTCATATCGCGGATGTACGCCGCCTGCGGACTCAGCGCGAGGGCGTACGCCGCTTCCCGGACTTCGCCGAGCCAGCCGTCCGTACAGCCGAACATATTCAGCGTTTCGTAGATGCTGTGAATCTGCACGTTGAGCGAACGGATGAAATGGACGTTCAGGATCAGACCTTCCCTCGCCGCCCAGAGGACAGAGCTTTTGTCCTGCGGATTGACGCGGCGGGTCGAATACAGGCGGGAGCGTTCGGAATCCCACGAATTTTTGGTCGTCAGAACCCGGCGCACCAGTTCGATGAGCTTGTCGAGCATCTGCGGCACGCGGACAAATTCCTGCAGAACCGCCGTCCGGTGCTGAATTTCGTCTATATCCGTACAGGGGGTCAGCAGGACGTTCAGAAAGGCTTCGCGGATGACGGTGTCGGGACAGATGGTGCGGAACGCCCGGTCGATCTGGAGGTCGCTGATGACCTTCTTCCCGGCATCGCGCATTTCCCTCGTCACCACGCCGCGCTCGGTTTTCCATAAAAGGCTCAGCGTTCGTTCAGACATGACGTTCTCCTTCCGCTTCCAGTCTCCGTTTCAGAGACATCCGGTCGAGCCGGTATTTTTCCAGAATATCCGCCGCAAAGGACGATGCGGTCGCCCCGACCCGTTTGATTTTATATGTCCGGCGGTTGTCGTCGCTTTCGTCGATCACGGCGGCAAGGGTCGGGATCCGGCTGCCGGTCAGCGCGTGGATGTGCGTGACGAACATTCCGAAGGCACCGCGTTCGTACATCGTATCGGCGAGACGGCGGGAATAGTCTTCACTCTTTTTCTCGTCGGTACCGGAATAGGTTTCATTGAACAGGACAAACGTCCGGTCACTGGTTTTTCCGATGATTTCTTCCGCGCGGTTTGCTTCGTTGACGAAACGTCCGCTGTTCTCAAAGCTCTCGTTTGCAGGAAAATGGGTATAGACAGCATCAAACGTGCAGATTCGCGCGGATTCCGCCGTGACCGGACAGCCGGTCAGGAAAAACAGGACGGCAAGTCCGCAGGCACGGAGAAACGTGGTCTTCCCGCCGCCGTTCGCACCGGTGACAATGTAGAAAGACAAATGTTCCCCATGCGCTTCTGCCGCCATCAGCAGATCGTTCGGAACAACGTCCGAACCGCGCAGATCGCGTTTGGCAAGGGACGCGTCAACAATCCCATGCAGGACGACCTCACGGTTTTCGGAAACGGCGGGGTACGTCAGCGGATAACCGGCATCGGACAGGCGGAGGAAATATTCGGCGGCATCTCGCAGGAAACCGATTTCGTCCATATAGATAAACAGAAGATGGATATCGTCCTCACCGGTCAGGAAGGTGTCCGCAAATTTCGTGTAAAACCGTTCGGACGCGGCGTGGAAGCCGTAATAGACCCCCGCGTACGCCAGCGCAGTCGATTCGTTCACGCGGAGCGATGCCTTCCGGTTCGGGATCGCTTCGGGAACGCCCATTTCGGTGAAATACCGTTCCAGCTTGGCTTTGGTCATTTCGCCCCCTTCGGATGCCGTGACTTCGGTTCCGCGGATGGTGTACAGCAGTTCGGGACGGCGGTTCCGGATCAGTTCGGCATATTCGGCTGCCGCCTGACGGAAGCTGTCGCGCGCGCAGAGTTCCGCAAAATACGCGCCGATTTCTCCCGCACGTCCTTCGTATCGTTCCAGTTCCGCGAACGATTCCGCAAGGGTCAGATACCGTCCGATCGCCGGAAGAAACAGCATGATCCGCTCGGTCTGCGATTCCGCGCGGTCAAAAAAACCGGCAATCCGGTGAAACTCGGACAGCTGCTCCGCAAGATCACGCAGACGTTCCCGGAAGGATTCTCCGTTCAGAAGAAGGCGGAAAAGTCCCTGACGCGGCGGAATTTCCTCTGCCGAACAGGGTTTCCGGAAATACGCAAGCGTGGAATCCTTCATTTCGCCTGTCAGCATCAGGTCGGCGGGGACATTTTCGGGGATCGTTTCTTCCGTTTCCGCACATAGCCGCAGGGGTTGGTTCCATAAAAACGACGGATAGCTCATAAAATCCTCTTTTCCCGGCAAAATTCACGCAATGTAAAATTCTACCAATATTTTACAGGAATTTTTGTGGATATTTTCTTTGGATTAAGGCTTGAATTATCAGGAAATTTATGGTAATATATAGTCACTGACAAATAATTCCAATATATCCATAACACTGGATGAATCAAAAAGAAAGGCTTGGACAATAAGGAGATGGAAAGCATGGAAAACAATACAAGAATACTGATCGCGGACGAAAACAGCGAGGTACGCCGCCGGTGCCGCGAGCATCTGACGGGACGCGGATGGACAGCGGATGAAACGTCCGGCGGCGACGAAGCCCTCCGGATGATGGGACGGCAGAGCTACGATCTGGTCATCGCGGATCTGTGGCTGCCGGGAACGGACGGACTTGCGCTGATGAAAAAAGCGGGCGAGACGGGGCCGTCGTTCATCATTCTGACGCAGGTCACAACGCCGAGCGTGCTGATGGAAGCGAACCGTGCCGGTGCATCGCTGTGTCTGCCGAAGCCGGTGGATTACGAGGCACTCTGCGCGAGTGCGGAAACGATTCTCAAAAACCGCAGTGCGGCACGTCCGGCGAAACCGTCCGAAAAAGCGGAATCCGCCGCACCGGTTCCCTGCGATCTGGAAACGCAGGTCACGCGGATCATTCACCAGATCGGCGTTCCGGCGCACATCAAAGGCTATCAGTACCTCCGCACCGCGATTCTCATGACCATCTCCGACAACGAGATCATCAATTCCGTCACCAAAGTGCTGTACCCGTCGGTCGCCAAGAAATACCAGACGACCACTTCCCGCGTCGAACGCGCCATCCGTCACGCAATCGAAGTCGCATGGGACCGCGGCGACGTGGACACCCTGAACTCCTACTTCGGCTACACCATCCAGAACAGCCGCGGCAAACCGACCAACAGCGAATTCATCGCCATGATCGCCGACAACCTGCGGCTGAAGTATAAGATCAAATAATGTTTTGCGGGGAAACCTTTTTAAGGAAAAGGTTTCCCCGCACCCCTTCCAAAACCTTTTCAGATAAATGATAACACAGGTTTATCCGAATTGCAAGCAAAGGTTGGTTGACATTTATGGATGTTCTTTGAACGGAGGTTTACGGTTCGCCGCTTAAGACGATGGTACCGCTTAAATCGGTACGGTGGACTTCGTAGCCGTACTGTTCAAAGAGTTCGAGCGTTTCCTGATGCGGGTGGCCGTAGGAATTGTCCTTGCCGCAGGAGATGACGACCGTGGACGGGGTGATGAGGTCGAGGAATTCGCTGGTGTTGGACGTGACGGAGCCGTGGTGACCGGCTTTGAACAGGTCACAGTCGAGGATGGACGGATCGTAGAGGGAGGAGCCGAGAATGGAAGTATAGTTTTCCACAATCTGCATTTCCGCTTCCACTTCCGCGTCGCCGGACAGCATGATCGAGGTAGAACCGACGTCGATTCGGGTGACGATGCTGAGGTTGTTGAGATTATCGTCGTCCGGAATCGCGGAGTCGATGATAGTAATCTTGATGTTGCCGGTATCGTAAACGGCGTGGGCTTCCGGATAGATCACGTTGATGTTCTTTTCTTCGATCCGCTGCATGGTGTTCTCGTAGAATCTTGTATCGACTTCCTTGTCCGGCATGATGATATTCGCCACTTCGATGTTGTCGAGAATATCCGCCGCGCCGCCCATGTGGTCCTCATGCGGATGGGTGATGACGAAATAGTCGATCATATCCGCATATCCCTTGACGTACTCGGCGGCCGTATCGCCTGCGGATACCGTCCCCGCGTCGATCAGGACGGCATCGCCGTTGTAGGTGATGAGTGTGCAGTCCGCCTGTCCGACATCCACGAAATGGATAGCGGGCTTGCCGTCAGTCAGACCGCCGGTAAAAATCGCACCGCCGCCGTTCTGCTCTTTGACTTCATCGCCGAACAGGATGCCCAGAATGAAGACGATCAGGGCGATAATGATCTCTTTCCATGTGATTTTTTTGGAAGATTTCTTCTTTCGTTTTGCAGTTGCCATATTGTTCTCCAGATATGTAGCGGTACAGGCCGCATTATGCAGTCTGTACCCTGTTTTCGTTTGTCTCGATGCCGTCGAAAAACCATCGTGCGAGGCTGCTGAATCCGCACGCCGGAAAGGAAATGAGAAACCACATACACGAGAACGCCGGACAAATCTGTCCGAGAACGTTTCCGTACATCGCGGAATAATCCCACACATTCCAGCCAAGGACGAGGTTCACCAGCACGCCGGCCGCAAATTCCACGGCGGTAATGACGGCGCATCCGACGCCGCAGCGCAGTGCCATGCTCCGTTTCCGCATCCGCTGGTTGAAGCAGTGGATCAGGAGAACGCACACGCCGCCCGCCAGCGTCATGCTCCAGTGTGTGAAGCCGCGCCACAGCAGTTCGATCAGGCTGTAGATCACGCCGCCCGCTAAAAATACGCAGACGTACTCTGCCTTTCGTATCATAAAAATCACCCCTCGTATGGTTTGACTCAATACAGGGGTGATATTCACAGCAGAGTGAAATTGCGTCACTCAGAACTTTTTCTGCTGACGTTCCTGCTGACGTTCCGCTTCGAGTTCTTCGCGGAGCTTCTGCTGGCGGATGTTTTCTTCTTCGTCTTCTTCAAGAGAAGCCATTTTTTCCATGAAGCCTGCGCGGACGCCCTTGATGAGGCACGGTACGACGAAAATCAGGACAGTCAGCGTTGCCAGTGCGCGCCATCCGAGAGCGACCTTGATCCCCTCGTTGATGCTGCGTTCCGCACGGCAGTAGAAGATGCCGAGATAACGGATGGGGCCGATGATGAATTCGACGTTCATGAGAAGTCCGACAATGACATAGACCACTACGCCGACGGCCACGGAAACAGCGAGATAACGCATATCCATTTTCCGGTCATAACCGTTCTGGAACGCGATCATTGCGTCGCTTTCGCCGGCTTTCTTGGAAAGACCGAGACCGCCGAGACAGAGGATTGCCAGACCGATCACCGTATTGATGAGATTCTGCGCGTCGTATACGAGCTGGCTGCCGGTCGAACTTTTGGCAACCGCCACACCGAAAATCCCCGCCGGAATCATGCTGACGATGTAGGACATGACCCCCAGCGCACACAGGAACACAAACAGGAGCAGTCCCTGCAATGCCGCCTGCTTCGTGCGTTCCTTGTACATTCCGTTCTTGAATTGTTCGTTCATACCGCTCACCCTGCCCGTATTTCACAGGCACCCTTTCTGAAAATGATGTGTTTATAGAACTTCAGCGGAATACCCCAGAAAGGGGCATTCCGCAAGATTCCGGTTATAAATTCGATTAATTTCCGTCAGCGGGAGCTTCGATTGCATCCGCCTTCGGCGTACCGAGATATTCGGGAAGCTGCATACCGGCCATGTCAAAGAGTTCCGTAAGCGGCGGAACGCTCTTGTACAGTCCGGAAATAAAGTCTGCCGTTGTGCCCTTGCCGCCGTCGGACTTCGCGCCGCTGTCCCAGACGGTGATCTTGTCGATCTGGAGATTCTTGATTGCTTCGACCTGGATGCGGGTCACTTCTTCGAGCTTGTCGGCAATCATGAGACGGATCGCGTCGTTTGCTTCGCCGCCTGCGGAACGGACGAGTTCCTGGAAACCTTCCGCCTGCTTCATGAGGATTTCCTTCGCACCGTTTGCTTCCGCCTGCATCTTGAGGAGCGTTGCGTCCGCTTCACCCTTTGCACGGCGGCGGATCTGTTCGGCCTGCGCTTCCGCTTCAAGTTCGAGCTTCTTCTTTTCGATTTCGGTCTTGATAATGACGTCCGCTTCGAGCTTCGCCTGTTCGAAGTGTGCACGCGCTTCTTCGGCTGCACGCTTTGCTTCGTAGGATTCTTCTTCCGCTCTCGCCTTTGCGATATTTTCGGCAGCGACTGCACGCTTCTGTGCTTCCGCTTCCTTTTCACGTCTGGACGCATCGGATTCCGCGATCAGGGCTTTCGCTTCGTTTTCACCGGTGATCGCTTCGGAATTGGACTTCGATACAGAGATACGGCGGTCACGTTCCGCTTCCGCAGAACCGATCGCACCGACGCGTTCCGCTTCCGCAACGGAAATCTTCGCGTCGTTGATCGCCTTTGCAGCCGCTTCCTGACCGAGAGCCACGATGTAGCCGGATTCGTCGGTAATGTCGGTGACATTGACGTTGATGAGGCGGAGACCGATCTTTTTCAGTTCGGTTTCGACGTTGGAGGAAACCGCTTCGAGGAACTTGTCGCGGTCGGAGTTGATTTCTTCGATATCCATCGTTGCGATAATCAGACGCATCTGACCGAAGATGATGTCTTCCGCGATCTGCTTGATTTCGTCAATCTTGATGCCGAGAAGACGTTCGGCCGCGTTCTGCATCACGCCGTTTTCGGTGGAAATACCGACCGTAAAGCGGGACGGTACGTCCACGCGGATGTTCTGCTTGGACAGCGCGTTGCGGAGGTCTACCTGAATGGACATCGGGGTCAGATCGAGGTATTCGTATGCCTGAATGACCGGCCAGATGAATGCCGCGCCGCCGTGGATACACTTGGCGGAACGCTGGGAACCGTCCTGCGCGGTGCCGACTTTACCGTAGATAACGAGAACCTTATCGGACGGACACTTACGGTAGCGCGAGAGGATCACGATCAGGGTCGTGAGAACGAGCAATACGATCACACAGGTGAGCAGCAGAACCGAAGGGTTGATTCCAACCACGGTTCCTGCGGTCAGTAACAGTTTCATATCTTATCTCCTTTTTGTTTATTATAACATAGTTTCCGACAAATTGCACCGGTTTTTTCGATCTTTTTTTCAAACAGAACGTAAAAATAATTCCGATGTTTTTGGTAGGATTTCATAAATCCGCCGTCAGCTCAGAGGTTCCACGACCACCATACCGTTTTCATTGGTCGCCGTAACACGAACGGATTCGCCGGTTACCAGTTTCCGCCCGGCAGAGGTCATGGCGTCCACTTCGATAAAACGTTCCTGCATGGCGAGGTTGATCTTGCCGGAGCCCTTCATTTCTGCGGGAATCGGAATGTACACGGTGCCGACTTTGCCGATGGCATAGCCGAGATCAAGGGTACCGTTCTGCTGGAGCTTCATGGCGAGCTTCATGAGATATGCAATGCCGACGAGTGCCATAAAGCCGAATGCGACGGCAAGAAGTACGGTCACGGCAATATTGATGCCGGCTTCGTACATGACGAGACCGCTCCATCCTCCGACGGCCGCCATCGCCATGATGCCGCGGAGCGAGAACAGTACCATCCCGTCCCCGCCGCCGTCACCGGGGGTATCGCCGACACCGTTGCCGGTGATGTCCACGCCGTCCGTGTCAATGTCGTCGCCGCCGATGCCGCAGAGAAGCAGAATCGTCTGTACAACCAGCACGAGCGTGGAAGGGATAGCGATCAGGGCAAAAATCTGACCGACTAAGTCCATGTTGTTCCACCATTCAATCATAAACGTCACTCCTTATAATAAAATGTAGGGAATTTTCAAAAATTCAGTATTGTCATCTGCGGTTCTGTCTTGTCCAGCGCATCGCGTTGATGTGCTGCTGCGAGACGACGCCGCTGCTTCCGGTGCCGAAACTTCCGCCTGCCCAGCGTTTGCGGATGCGGCAGATCGCGTAGGTATACGCCGCGGTGAACAGGATCAGATGGATCACAAACCCGAGAATCGGGTGCAGAAGCAGGATCAGGCAGTTGATCGGAAGGAGAGCGAAGCAGATTTCGGTCGCCGTTCCGGAAAGGACAAGGATCATCGAAAGGCCGAGGGACACATAGACCATCAGATACACGACAATATCCGTCGTAATGGCGGCGGTCATATCGCCCTTCATGCCGGGATACGGTGTTTCCCGGTACTTCCGGATGAATTCGTTTTCCAGTTCGTCGTTCTGGAAATGCCGTACCCAGAGAAGTACGCCGAAAAAGACCAGATGATACAGCCCGAACATCAGAATTGCTCCGATGTCCTTTGATCCATCCTCTGCGGAACTCAATGCCGCCGCACCGAAAATTGCCGTAAAGAGAATAACGAGCCAAGTGATCCCCACGGCAAGCGCAACGTGGAGAATGGGTTTCCAGATTTTATCAATTTTCATGTGTACCTCCTCAGCGTTTCCGTTTCGGATCGGCTCCGAGAGCGTCGAGCGTATCGTCGGCAACGGACTTGACGAGCGCGGCGTAATAAGTAATTACCACAATGCGGATCCCGGCGGCAAGTTTCCGTTTTGCTCCGGCATATTTTTCCTCATATTCCGCGATCACCTGCCCGATCACGGGTTCAAGATCGTTGAGTCCGGCGGAATCCGGAGACGCAATCCGTTCAAGCGTTTTGCAGATGTAGTCGTAGAACTGGCTTTCCGAAACAATGCGGTCCTGTTCCTCTTCTCCGTTGACGTAGGTCAGCAGGAAAATCACGCGGGAAAGCTGCATCGTATCGCGCATCATGTTGATAATGAGAATCCGCGCAAGCTGTTCCTTGTCGTAGGTCTTTTTCTTCGGATTGCCGACCCAGCCGCGCTTGACCCAGTTCTGCAGGGTCGTTCCGTCAATTCCGGAAATTTCGCGGATCTGTCCGAGCATAATGCCGTTTGTGATATAAAACACTTTGTTCAGAAAATCCATCCCGGTGGCATTGTCCATTTTCTCGCGTTCGAGAATGGTTCCGGGAATTCTTGTCAGGTTCACTTCAAATTCCTCCTTTCTGTCGCTGATGTTCTTCTGTGTATTTATTATATCATACGTTCACATGACTGTCAAGTGGTTTCCCGTCATTTGATGACAGTCATTCGATGATAATATACGTTTTTTCACAAAATCCGATGAATTACAAAAAATAAACTTGATTTTTGCCGGTTTATGGTATATAATAAACGTAATCACACATACAGAGGCAATACCATGTACTTTACCGATACCAACGAAAAGATCATATATGCGGGCAGCCGCAGTACGGGCGGAATGTTCGACTGTCTGCTCGCCGGCGTGACCTATCCCAACCCGGAATACCGGATCGTCCGCCATCCGTCCAGCGAATATGTATTTGAATACGTCATTTCAGGGAAAGGACGCATCGAATACGGCGGCGAAGTGATCGACGTACGCGCGGGAACCTTCTACTTTATCCGAAAGGGAGCGGATGTCGTATACTATGCGGACGCAGACGATCCGTATGAAAAAATCTGGATCAATCTCGACGGAATTCTGGCGGAACGCCTGACCGACCTGTTCATGCTGGGCGAAGTGTACGCGGAGGAAATCAACGTCATGCGCCTGTTCCTCGCCATCCACGACCGTCTGGAGCATATCACGCCGTCGAACGCCGCGGAAACCGGCCGGAAGGTGTCCTGTCTGCTGTACGAGATGCTGTCGGAAGTCCGCCGGCCGGAGTTCTTCCCGGATATGCAGGACAAGAATTCCCTCGACGAGCGCATCCGCGCCTACCTCGACGCGAATCTGTATAACGACATCTCGCTCGATCTTCTGGCGGAGCATTTCGGGATTTCGAAAATGCACGTCATCCGGGTATTCCGGAACAAATTCGGAACCACGCCGATCCAGTATCTGATCGACCGGAAGATCAGCGTAGCGAAGAACCTGCTCAGCGGGACGGTGATGCCAATCAAGGAAATCGCGTCGCTCCTGCGGTACTCGAACACGCAGCACTTCTCCAGCTCGTTCAAGGCGGCGACGGGGGTAACTCCGGGGAAATACCGGCAGTCGAAACATGAATAAAGGAAAAACCAGCAGGGAGACTGCTGGTTTTTTGTGTTACTGGAAGTATTTTTCGGCGTAGCCGGGCCACTTGGCGAGGTAACGCGCGAGAATCATCGCGTCCGCGCGGGTGACACGACCGTCATCGTTGAGGTCGGCGGCTGCGGTATCTGGTACAATAACAATCTCATATTTAGACCTGCCAGAGAGATATTTTATCAAGATATCGTAATCCGTTTCATTAACATCTCCGTCAAAATTTACATCGCCAGATTTATTCTGATTGATGATCGCAAACAGACAGAAGTGGTCGATCTGGAATACCAACATACCGTTTTCAAGCATATACTGGATTTCTTCCCATTCGCCATCTTCGTTCTGACGGTATAATTTCATATTTTCACTGAAACTATAAGGTTTCCTCAGATAGACGGTAACAGGCTTGTCCGGCTGATAATCTTCTCCGTCTACTTGCAGGGAGATTTCATACAGTTCATAATCGGCAGTACTTTCGATAGATTCGACTTCTTCATTGTCAGTCAGCTTGAAGACTTGAAGAATCGTTTCATCGGGAAATTCAGAATCAGAAGTAACGCGGGTTCCTTCAAATGAGGTAAGTTCACGGTAACTTCGGTCAGTGGGAGTCATAACCCCTGTTCCATTCACACTTTTGCTGCATTCCGCAAAATGCTTGGATTGGCAAATAAAATCAGCAGCTTTCCGAAATGTAAACAGTCCATTCAGAGTAAGACCGGCAGGTCCACCGTATTTTTCTATGAATCCCTGTATATTTCCCCATGCAACTCCTGCGGCAGAACCTTTCGCAATTTCGAGAAGGTCGAGATCAAGTTCCTTAAGAAAACCAGCGAGATTACCGGACATGATATGAAAATAACTTATAATGCCTTCTTCGGAAAATTTGTTCAATATCGTAGAATTGATATCCTTCTGGATTTTCTTCAGTAAATCAGAACTGAATTCTTTTGAAAGAACAGCCAATAATACCTCTTTTGTAATGGAATCTTTCGTTGTGGTATCGAAGTCATAGACATTCTCGACTAATCCCAAACCGGTTAGTACATAGTCAAACATATTGACAAACAGACAGGAAGTAGAAATCGAAGAACTGTTGGTAATTCGTATATATCCATCCTGCGGAACGGAAACAGAAATCGGAGTTTCCTTTGCATAACAAACATCTCGAAATGTCAGCATATCTCCTTTAGTTACTTCACTGAAAATCTGTCCGGTAATATCATACACATCTTTCAGCGAAGTCATATTGCTGTATTTGGAAATAAGTTCAACTTTAAGCAAATTTCCGTCGGCATCAAACACCTCGACAACAGCGGGAATGTACAACTGATTATAAGCATTGAATGTAAACTGCCATGTTTCATCGGCATTTTTGGTATACTTGAAATCGGCAATATAAACACCGTTTACATAACCGTTGTATTCGTCTTTTACGCCTAACATCTCATAAGGATATATCGGAACACTGTCTGCACGCACAGATTGATATTTGTCTTCGGTAACAGTGATCGGAATATGAAGGGTTTCTTCGTTCAGATCATCGTCAATGCTGATTACCGTTGTTCCGACTTTTTCAGCAGTAAAGCTATATTCAATATGAGTGCTGTCATAACCGAAATCGTCATAGCTCTTTAATTTGATTACCTTGTCGTTGCTGTTGGTTAAAAGCAAATTCTGTGGTTTGGTACACTGAATATTTGCTTCACTGCTTCCAAAGTCGTGTGTTTTTGTAATATCTGTCAGGAGAATACAGATTTCTTCACCGACATAGTAAGTTTGACTGGGATTATTGATAGAGACTTCAAGGTATTGAGTGACAGCATATTCCGGCTCTGCTTCCGGAACAAATGTCGCAGTATTATACACCGTCCCATCCGGCGCAGTCCATGTGGGAGAAGTCCATCCGGAGGTGTTGCCTTCGGGATAGTAGATGGTGACGGTTTCGGGGAAGACGGAAGGTATGGTAGTCCATTCCGAAGGAATATTACCACAAAAATACACATCAGTTAATTTAGTACATTCTCCAAATACCCTGAACTCGATTTTTTTGACACTATCCGGAATAGTCACGTTTGTCAAATTACCACATCCATAAAATGCTTCATATCTAATATTTATAACACCCTCCGGAATTCCAATATTCATTAAACTGCCACATCCACGAAATGTATGATATTCAATACTTGTAATACTGTCCGGAATATCAATATTTGTTAAGCTCCCACATCCATAAAATGCAGAAGCACCAATATTCGTAACACTATCAGGAATATCAATATTTGTTAAGCTCCCACATCCATAAAATGCAGAAGCACCAATATTCGTAACACTATCAGGAATATCAATATTTGTTAAACTACTACATCCATGGAATGCATGAGATGCAATATTCGTAATACCATCCGGAATATTAATATCCGTTAAGCCATTACATTCATAAAATGCAAAATTTCCGATACTCGTAACACTATCAGGAATATCAATATTTGTTAAGCTCCCACATCCATAAAATGCAGAAGCACCAATATTCGTAACACCCTCAGGAATATCAATATTTGTTAAGCTACCACAGGACGCAAATGTTGCATCACCAATCATTTCAATTTGGTTTGACAATTGAACATTTGTTAATCTATAGCATTCAAAAAAAGAATATTCTCCCATTTGTGCAACACTATCCGGTATGATAATATCTGTTAACCTACCACTTTGTGCAAACACACGATCTCCAATTGATACGACACTATCTGGTATAGATATACTTCTCAAGTCACCACAACCATTAAATGCATGATCCCCAAGATAGGTTACTCCATCACTAATAATAACTGATTTAATGGTAAACTCGGATGGTTTCCATGGTTGACCATTTTGCATTTTTCCTTTTCCACTGATCGTGAGCGTTCCAAAAACATCTAACTTCCATGTTAAATTAGACCCGTCGCCTTCACCGCCACAATAACCACTCGCAACTATATCAGCGGCGAAAACTGTTGCCGGTAAAACCACTACTACCATACAACATATTATCAGCGAACATATCCATTTCTTCATTTTCACAAATTCCTCTCCTGCATAAAATTGTCATCTCAATTCTATCACAATCCCCCGCCGCTGTCAACCCAGATATTCCCTCTGCTTCGCAAAGTACGCCATCACTCCATCGCGCACGCCTTCCGCCGCCTTCCTCACGCCGTCGCCGTTCACCATCTTTTCGTATTCCTCCACGGACGTGATGAACCCCACTTCGATCAGCACCTGCGGGAATTTCGGGTTCCGGCACATCGCCAGTGCCTGATAGTTCGCCCCCCGGAAATTCCGTCCGAGCGCGTCCGCCACGGCAGGCCCCACGCAGTCCGCGAGCAGACGTCCGCTGTCCATGCACCACAGAGCCAGTGTCCCGCGCACCCGGGTTGCGTCCGTCGTGTAGCCGACCGAATTCTGGTGGATCGAGATGCACAGGTCAGGTTCCGATTCCTCCAGATACGCCATCCGGTCGGTCAGCGGAAGCGTCGTGTCCGTATCCCGCGTCAGTTCCACGTCCGCGCCGAGGGCACGGAGCAGCTCCGCCGTTTCCAGCGTGATCGAAAGGTTCAGGTCTTTTTCGAGAATCCGTTCGCCGCCTTTGTCATACGCACCGGGCGCACCCGTTTCGTCTCCGCCGTGTCCCGCGTCAAGGACGATACGGATCCCCGAGAGCGGCTGTTCCGCCGTCAGATCGAGCTTCACGGGATTGTTCAGGCTCACGACGACCGCGCCGTCTTCGTAGAACAGGTCAAAGCCGTAGAAATTCCGCGTATCGTACAGGGTGAAGGCATAGCGCACCTTCTTCTCCAGCCGGATGACCTCGCAGGACTGAATCAGCGGATTTTCCCCGATGTCCGGTTCCGGCGCGGACGCCGCGTCGATGTTGTAGAACGTGACGACAAAACGTCCGTCCTCCTCGATGCAGCCGTTGTACGCCGGTCGGTCCGCGCAGGTCAGACGGAATTCAGTCGTTCCGCCGGCATTTTTCACTTCCGCCGCCGAAAGGACGGACAGCTCCGCGGTGGGGTGATCGTCCGTTTCCTCCA
>SVQN01000046.1 GCA_015065295.1 Oscillospiraceae bacterium | reverse complement strand
CAACGATATCTACACCAGCGGCACGAACGACATCGGCGGCGGTGCGGAATCCCCGATTTTCTATAACAACCGCGCCCTCTTTATCGCAGCCTACGTCGGCGAAGCGGCACGGATGCGCGACATCGAATTCAACATCGGCATCGTTCCCAGCCCGAAGTACAGCGTGGAACAGGAACAGTATTATTCGCTGATCGAAGGCGGCGCGCAGAGCATTCTTCCGAAGACGCTTGGAACGGAAGCGCAGCACAAGACGGCGGTTCTTCTCGATGCATTCGGCTATTACTCCTTCATGGAGTCCATCCCCGCGTACATCGACCAGGTTCTCATGACCAAGGTTGCCCGGAACGAAGATTCCTCCGAAATGCTGGAAATCGTGTTCGACACATCGTTCTATGATCTCGGCACCGGTGTATGGTCGGCCGATACAAAGAATACGTTCACGCAGAACATTTTCCTCCCGAGAAGCGATACCGTCGTTTCCCACTGTGAAAGAATCGGCAAGGCGGTTTCCAAAAAACTGGAACGATTCATTGCCGACATTTCGGAATAACCGGAATATTTTCTGAAACCAAACCGCATTTCCTACCACCGAAAGGAGCATATCCATGAAAAAACGACAGATCGTCAATATTGTCAACTTCATCCGCGCCGTCGAACCGCGCTCTCCGATGGATCTGATGACCCCCGTAAAGGAACAGATCCGTCTCATGAAGGAACACAACCTTCGCGGAACCTTCCTTCTTCAGTACGACTCCCTCATTCTTCCCGAATATACCGACCTGCTGAAAGCCCTTGATCCCGCGCAGTTTGAAATCGGCGTGTGGTTTGAGACGGTTCAGCCGCAGGTCGAAGCGGTCGGACTTCCGTGGCGCGGACGCTTCCCGTGGGACTGGCACGCGCACTGCGGCTTCTCGGTCGGCTACACCAAAGAAGAACGTGAGAAGCTCGTTGATGTTCTCTATGAAAAATTCAAGGAAATTTTCGGATATTACCCCCGCGTGTTCGGCTCGTGGTTCTTTGATTCGCACACGATCCGCTACATTTCCGACAAATACGGACTGGATGCGGTCTGCAACTGCAAGGAACAGTACGGTACCGACGGCTACACCCTCTGGGGCGGCTACTACGGACAGGCGTACTATCCGAGCCGCACAAACGTTTTCATGCCCGCGCAGACGGAAGCCGAACAGATTCCCGCACCGCTCTTCCGTATGCTCGGCTCCGACCCCGTGTATCAGTATGACTTCGGCATGAATCCCGAAAACGGCGCGCAGAAAGTACAGGGCGTTATTACTCTGGAACCGGTATACAACGGCGGGGGCGGCGGCGTTCCTGCGTGGGTGGACTGGTTCCTCCGCGAAAACTACAACGGTGACTGCCTGACCTTCGGCTACGCACAGGCGGGTCAGGAAAACAGCTTCGGCTGGCCGTCCATGAAAAACGGACTGACCTACCAGTTTGAACAGTTCGCAAAGCTCCGCGACGCGGGTAAGATCGAAATCGAACCGCTCGGCGACACCGGCCGCTGGTTCAAGGAAACGTACAAAACCACTCCGGCTTCCGCGATCACGGCATACACGGCATTTGACGATCCCGAACGGAATTCCGTCTGGTATTCGTCGAAGCAGTACCGCGTCAATCTGTACGGCGACCATGGAAAAATGCGAATCCGCGACCTTCATGTGTTCAGTGAAAAATTCCCCGACCCGTATGAAAACAAGGTTTGTCCGGGCAACGAAGCGGCATACGAAACGCTTCCTCTGGTGGACGGCAACCGTCACAGCGGCAACGGCGTTACGGCGGGCGCATATCTGACCTACTGGGACGGCACTGTGCCGACATTCGAGGACATGACCTTCACGGACAACGGTGACGGACGTGCAACCGTGACCTACGACCGCGTGAAGGTGGAACTGTACGAAGACGGCATGAAGATCACGGCAGACAAGCCGTTCCGGATCAATGTGCGGATCGGCACGGACGGCGGTCATCTTCCGGCGGTGGATTCCGCAGACGGCGGACAGCTCTCGCTCGATTATCACGGCGTGAAGTACCGCGTGAAGCTCATGAGCGGACGATTCGTCGGAGAAACGGCGATTGATTCGAGCGCGTGCACCGTGGAACTGCGGTTCGAAAGCTGAAAAACGTTAAATAACATGAAAAACGCAGGACAAAACCTGCGTTTTTTCTGTATTTATTCCCTTGCTGTCTCCCGCAGACGGGCTTCGACTGCCTGGAACCGCTCCGTTTCGCGGATGCTGTCGAGACGTTTGTCGGACAACTGCCGCAGATAATCCATCGCGCTGTTTTCCGTTGTCGGACTGCTGTTCGTCATGGCAAGACGCGGGTCGTCGGGACCGGTCGGACGGATGAGCAGGGAAGTCGGCCATTTTTCCGGCGGAAGAACAACGTGGTTCCCGAGCATACCGTCACTGTAGCTGTCGAATTCCTCAACTTCGCGGAGCATCGCTTCCAGTTCATTGAGGGCGTTGTCCGTCTGACCGAGCTTTGCATACAGAACCGCCAGACAGAAATGTGCTTCGCTCAGAAGCTGACGGTTGAATCCGGAATCCCCGTCTTCGTAAAACAATTCGACAAAGGCAATGATTTTCTTCCGGAGAACGATAACTTCTTCGTCTGTAAATAACGGATGTCCGTTTCTGAAGGCATTCAGCAGATTCCGCAGTTCCCAGATGAACTCGTCAAAAAAGATCGCTGTCTGACTGCGTACCTCGTCTGCCCAGTCCTTCCCGCGCAGGGTCATGCGGCGGCACTGCTGCTTTGTGTAGATCAGTGTCGGAACGGATTCGGCAAGCTGCTTTGCCACGTCCGGCTTGCCGACCGCCATATAGAGACTGCACAGATTTCCGACGGCAAAGTTTTTGGCGACATCATCGTTCGAGCCGGTGCGGATGCGTTCGAACAGGGCAATGCTTTCCTCCTGTGCCGCACGTTCGTTTGAATAACTCAGGTTGAACGCCAGCTCCTCCATGAGAATATAGGCATCCGGAAATTCGGCGAGACCTTCGCGGCAGAGACGTTCGGCTTCGTTCCGCTGACCGGTGCACCACAGTTCGCGCACCTCCCTGTAAATTTCGTCAATCCGCGCATCTCTGGATTCGATGTCGATGCCGAGAATCACATCCGCGCTGACGCGGAAAATGTTCGCCAGCTTGGGCAGATAGGATATGTCAGGCAGAACGCGGTCGGTTTCCCACTGGGAGATGGCAGACGGCGTGATATGCAGGAGTTCGGCGAGCTGTTCCTGCGTGATGTCGCGTTCGCGGCGGAGTTTTTTGATATTGGTTCCGATGGACATGAGATCACCTCAATTTTGAATTTCAAAAGCATATTCGCTTCTGCTGAAGATAGAATACCACATCGGCACCGGTTCCGCCATGCCGTGTTTCAAAAGAGGAGGATTAGTCACACTAAAGTTTTCTTTGCGCGGCTCAGAGATTCTTCTCCAGAATGCGGACGAATTCCTCCAGTCCCGCCTGATCGTCTTCGGTGAAACGTCCGAGCAGGGGACTGTCGATGTCGAGAACGCCGATGATTTCGCCGTTTTTGCGGATCGGCACGACAATTTCGGAATTCGACGCGCTGTCGCACGCGATGTGTCCGGGAAATTCATGGACGTTCTTCACAAGGAGGGTTTCTCCGCGTGCAACCGCTGTGCCGCAGACACCGCGTCCGACGGGGATTTCGATACAGGCGGTTTTGCCCTGAAAAGGCCCGAGAACGAGCTGTTCGTTTTCCATGAGGTAGAAGCCCGCCCAGTTGAGGTTGTCGAGGGTCTGATAGAGCAGGGCGGATGCGTTGGCGAGATTGGCGATGGGATGGGGAACGCCGTCGGTCAGGGCGGCAAGCTGCGCGTGAAGTTCAGGATAGTTGGTGTTGGTCATGGGAACCTCCGTTGGTTGAATGGTTGTATTTGGAGATATTGTATCATAAAAATATGAATAAAGTGTGTTTTCTTGACAATTTCGTATGTCCGTGTTATAATGATGATAGTATAATCCTTTAGCTATGGAGGTTTCCATGAACAAAATTCTCATTCTGTCCCACGAACCCAGCGACCTGTCCGAACTTCTTCTCCGTACCTGTCCCGGGGCGGTGTTCGTGCCTTTTTCGGACTGCGCGGATGTTTCGGCGGACGACTATGACGCGCTTGCCATCCTCGGCGGAAACGGCGAAACGTCCTTTACCATCCCGCCGCACCTGCGTGTGAAGGCGGAAGCCATGGCGAAAGCCGGAAAGCCCGTGTTCTGCGAATACGTCGCGTCCTTCCACTGCTTCTATTCCGGCGATCCCGTCCGCATGACGCACCATCGTCTCGTATACCGGGATTCGTTCATTGACACACTCGACGAGGGCGACATTCTCGACGGTCACTGCAACGACTGCATTTCCTATTATTTCGCTCCCGCCTGCACACCGATTCTCACTTATCACGATTACGTCTGCGCGCACGACCATGTGGATGTCAGCACTCTCAAAAACGGCCGCAACGCGCTGTGGCTGACCGGTGAAAATGTTCTCGTCTGTGCCTTCCGTCTGTGCAATTTCCGGCGCGCACGCCTTGCTCCGGAAAAACGCTGGCAGAGCGTTCTGACATACATCGCGTCCTTCCTCGCGGGTGAAAAGGTCAAGCCCGGTTTCCCCGAAGCGGTCTGTACCTTCCTTAAAGGAACAGTTGTTGAATCTGCCGACGATGATGCCCTGACGACTGCCGTCAATCTCGGTCTGGAATGGTTTTACCGCGCCGATATGTTCGTGGACAACGGACGCGGCGGGGTAAAGGAAGGTCTGAGCCACCACATTTCTGCGAAAAACGGTGTTCAGCAGCGCGTGAATCAGGTGCGTACCGACTGCAGCGGCGAAACCGGCGGCGCGTTCCTCCTCGACTGGATGACCACCGGCAATATGCTCAGCAAGCAGATTTTCGAAAATATCGAAGACTTTATCTTCACCTGTATGCAGGAAAAGGGCGGTCTGCATCACGGCATGATGCGCTGGAGCGAAACGGCGTGGATGACCTGCTATCAGGACGATGCCGCGCGCGCAATCCTGCCGACGCTGATCTGTCAGAATTTCACGGAATCCGGAAGCCGTCACTTTGCGGATGCGGTGGATGCCTGCGCGTACATGGTGAACACAACCGGGCCGAACGGTCTGCGCGTTGCACGCACGGACACGGCGAATATGACCGAAGAAAGCATGGCAGAGCTCCGCGAAAAGAACAGCGGAACGAGTGCAGCGCATTACAACGGCTATTATCACGCCGCGCTGATCCTGTGTTATCGTGCGGGCGGACCGGAAGAATTCCTGCGTACCGCCGAAGCCGGACTGCGTTCGATCATGGCGATCTACCCCGAAAACACCCGCGAAACGAGCGAAACGGAAGAAATGTGCCGACTGATTTTCCCGCTTGCCGCGCTGTATGAAGTCACAAAGAATCCGGAACACCTCGCATGGCTGATGCGCGTGACAAACGACCTCGAAAAGGTGCATCACGAATCGGGCGGCTATCTCGAATGGGATACCGGCTACCGCGCAAACTGTTCCCGCAGAGAAGCGGGCGAATGTGCGCTCCTCGCGGAAAACGGCGATCCGGCGGTCGACCTGCTGTACTCCACGAACTGGCTGCCGATGGGCTTTGCCTACGCTTACATGGCAACCGGCGATAATTTGTTCCTCGAAAAGTGGAAGGAGGTCGCAGGATTCATGGTATCGTGCCAGACGCGGAGTGCCGACCCGACCCTGAACGGAAGCTGGACACGCGCATTCGACGTCAGCCGCTGGGAAATCTACGGCGTACCGCATGACATCGGCTGGGCACCGTGCTGCGTCGAAACCGGCTGGACAGTCGCGGAAATCCTGATGGGACTGCAATTCATGAAAGTGGCTAATGGCTAATGACTAAGAACTAATAGTGAATGACTAAGGCTGAACTTCACGTCTGTCGAAAGACGGTGAGTTCAGCCTTAGTTATTCACCCTTAGTCATTAGCCATTAGCCATTCTGTAGCTTTCGTCCGGTGCGAGATCGGCGGACGGGGCGTGTTTGTGCAGGAACTGCCGCATGGCATAGCAGAACGCACATTTGGTCGGATATCCTTCCGGAGAGGGACGGAATCCTTTTTCTTTTGCATAATCGTACAATGCCGCCGTGCCTCCCGTGAGAAGCCGCGCCATGACCGGATATTTCTCCGGCGGAATTCGTTCGTTCAGGTAATCCTTCGCTTCCGCCGCAATGCCCGGACAGCCGGAAGGAACGATATTCCCGTATAAATCCAGATGACAGTGACATACATCGAGCAGGGAAGAACACCGCGCGGACGTAATCCACGTTTCCGCCGGACGATTCGGGTACATCTCTCCGGCAATCGTCAGCGCACGGCCGTTCATGCCGAGACCGTATTCGGATGCCGTGTCGGAAACGTAATTCTTCCCGAGAATTTTCTGTAATTCTTCCCGGGTATATGTCTTCGTTTGGTCAATTCCGCGCCGGAGCATCTTCCGGAGATAGCGATCCTGCCAGATGAAGTAGTCGAAATCCATCTCATTCATGATCTGGCACAGCCGGATCGGACGTTCGAGAGGTACAAACTCAATATGGAACGGGTCAACGGAAACCATGACCGTCGTCACACCAAGATCGCGCAGTTTCACCAGCCGGTCACGGATGACCGCATCCTCCTTTGCCCAGAACGCATTGGTTTCGATGTAATCCACATCCACATGATGACGGTTCAAAGCCTCAATGAGGGTGCAGAGCGCAGAAAAATTCATGAAAGGTTCCCCGCCGCCGATGTGAACGGAGGACGTTCCCGCCTTTTCCAGAACGGCGGCGAGATGTTCCGCCATACCGGGCGTGATATAGTTCTTCGGACAGGACGGGGACGAAAAGAACATACAATGCCGGCATTCCGCCGTGCAGACGTAGTTCATAATGATGCCGGAATAAAGAGGAGTATTCATAAAACCTCCGGTTTTTTGTAGCTAATGGCTAATGGTGAAGGACTAATGGCGAAGACTGAACTTTGTGTTTGTCGGAATACAGTAAATCCAGTTTTAGCCATTCACCATTAGCTCTTAGCCATTAGCCAATATTACACCGCTCCGTCTCTCACAGGCGCAAGCAGTACTTTTCCCGTGCCGCGGTAGACGTTTACCAGACCTTCGCCGGATGCCGCCGAACCGATCAGGGTCTTGCCGGAACGTTCGACCGTGAAGTCCAGACTGCCGCTCCATGCAATCGCCATGTTGCCGTCAACCTTGAGCACGTCGTCCTTCAGCACGATTTCGACCAGTTCCTCACGCGGGCAGTACGATTCCAGACAGAGAATCCCGCGTCCGGAAATGCCGAGATTGAACAAACCTTCGCCGCCCGCGACGGCAGACGATACGTTCGAACGCATGATCGCCTTCTGCTGAAGCGAGGATTCGCACGCGAGGAACAACCCATCGTCGAGAACGATGGAACCCCATTCCGCCACATCCACGAGAAGAATGTGCTTGTAGGTCGGTTCGAGAACGAGCAGACCATCGCCTGTGTATTCCGGCTTGATCGCGGATTCGCCGGTGACTTTGCCGCGTACTGCCTTGTTCAGCAGATCGCCCACACCCTTGATGCCGGTTGTGGCGTTGACATTGCCCGCGCTCCACTGCATCGCACCGGCCTGAACGGTCACGTTCCCCTTACGGAGATCGCAGAGAACCTGACGCTTGCGGACGTTCATGGCGTTGCAGTAGTAGGCAAGCTGCGCGTTCCCGGGCATAACGCTGAGATCGCGCTGGTATTCGATGACGGAAAACGCACCGAGTGAAGCAATGGTTTTGACATCGTCGTTGTTGGTAAGATTATTGATGTAGAACATAGTCCAATCCTTTCTTTAATTAAATTATTTTGACATCCGGATCGAACGGATATAGATTCCGTCCCCGTCCGCGCATTCGTTGAAGTAGTCGAACCGGATCGAGTGAACCGTTCCTTTCCAGAAATCCAGTCCGGTCAGGTCGAATTCGATGGTGTGATATCCTCCGTCGGCAATGTAGTTCCCACGCACCGACTTTCCGGCTTCCGCGTTTCTCGTCTCTCCTGCACACAGGAACAGTTCACAGCCGTAGGAGGTCTGCGCGTTTTCTTCGGGAATCCGGTATTCGACCGTGATCTTCCGGCAGTCCTCCGCCTTCAGACGCGGCTCGGCATTGCTGTAGTCGATCCCGCACTGTACGTCAAATCCCACTTTTGCCGTGAGTTTGACTGCGCCTTCGCTTTCGTCATAGTCGATGCCGGTGTTGTTCATTCCCGACAGAATCCATATATTTTCCGGTACTGTCAGGTCGAGAGATTCCACGGGAATGTCGTCCAGAGCCGGTTTCACGGGTGTGTCGTCCGGGATGCGGAGCGAAACGGAAAGCTCCCTCAAGGCTGCATTGTCCGAAAAATCATGGTGCTTGGCGAAGGTTGCACGGATGTCCTCCACGGAGCCGGTCGTCATGAGATAGCTGTATTCGATCGGCTGATAGGAGACCATCTGCATCTGATTCACCGGCGCGACGTAATTGCACGCGCCGTTATAGGGATCCATGGAGCCGTTGTAGGCGTGCTTTCCGGCAAAATAGGTGTCCGCGTTCGGAACATACAGTCCGATGCCGTAGTCCGCGTCCGGCTTCGTCCACGAGCACCATGTTTCGGTGTTGCTCTCGCGGAGAACAAACCGGCAGTCCTCGGCATACCGCGAATCGCCCCAGAAATTCAGGTCATCGCGGAAGGACAGCGTGTCGCCCGTCCACGGCTTTGCTCCGTCGTACCATGTAAACCGGTCGAGGTAGGACACCGTATAGAACGCTGGAAGCTCCTGATGCGCGTGAGGATGCTCCCATCCGGAGAAATCGACAAAGCGGTTGTCCACACGGATGTGGTCATCGTACAGCGTGTAGGTGTTCTCCATGTAGCTGGGCGTGATCTGCCCGTCGAGCGACCAGTCCTGCGGCTGGGATTTGACATAAACGGACGTTTCGGTCGTCACGATGTCAATGATGCGGCTGTGGTTCTGGTACTTGTCGCCGCCCTGCACGGGATTGTACCGCCAGTTGGAATTGTTGAACGTCCCGGGAGTATACTCGCCGTTCGGTCCCGTTCCGTAGTAGGACTGCTGGATCAGACGGCCGGTGTCCGCCTGATTGACAAGGTTGGTCAGTCCGGGAATCGGGTTCTGCACGTCGGAAATATAGCAGATGCCGCCGCCCCACAACAGACGGATACCGACCTTGAAACGGTCATTTTCGATGTAATAGGTGTTGCCGCTGAATACGGGGTATTCTTCGGTTGTGAAATCATGAAGCAGGAACTGCGCGTCGGAATCTGTACAGGAATCGAGCGTCAGCGCGGTGAGATCGTTCCCCTTTTTGCCAGCCAGGAAATGCCCGATGAGACCGGAAAATGTACGGTTTTCGCCGGCTTCCAGAAAAAAGTCGTCGGAGCGTTCCTCGCCGTCCTCGGTGTAGGAGATACGGCACCGGAACGGTTCGTTGGCAGTATAGGTCATCGTGAAACGGTTGAAGGACTGTGCGAACGCACCTTCGTCAAAGGTGTGTGTATGGCCGGATTGAATGGAAACGGACTGCATACGGGGTTCCTCCTCTTGTGTGGATTGTGTAAGCTGTATGGATTCCTGCGGATTCTGCGGCACGTCGGCGGCTGTACAGGCGGTCAGGGTGAGTGCGATCAGCAGGAGGATGAGTGTTTTCATGAGACGGAGACTCCTTTCCGTCAATCTGTGTAATTTCGGATGGGTCTATTATACCATAAATCCGCCGGAATGTCCAATTTTAAAGAAAAGTTTTCTGTATTTTGCTTGCAATTTTCATCAAAAACTGTTATACTGACCGTAAAATTATTACAGAAAGGGTGAATTCCATGAAGCCCATCACCGAAACTTTATACACCTGCCGCGGCGGCGCACCGTTTATCCCGGTCATCACCGCGCATTCCGGCTGCGAAGGAACGCCGGACAACAGCATCGAACACATCCGGACCGCGCTGACCTGCGGAGCGGAAATGTTCGAGATCGACGTACGCGAACATGACGGAATTCTGTATCTGACGCACAACGAAGTAGAAAATTACTCCAATCTTCCGACGCTGGCACAGTGCTTCGAACTGACCGCCGCACATCCGACAATGTGCATCAACTGCGACGTGAAGACGTTCGGACTGACCACGCCGGTCATTGAACTGGCGAAGCAGTACGGGATGGAATCGCGGATCCTGTTTACCGGATCGGTCGCACCGGAAGAGCTTCCTCTGCTGAACGCATCGCAGAGCGACTGGTGGCTGAGTCTGTGGTGTTCCGATCATGAAGCGGAAGACCTCGCGGGAGCCTGTGACACCTACCGCGAACTGAACAACCTCTACCGCATCATCAACCTTGACCAGAACATGGTGAATGACCGCGTACTGGAAACCATGCGTGAAACCGGACACACGCTGTCCGTCTGGACGGTCAACCGCGAAGAGATGCTCCGCCGTCTGATGCCCACGGGCGTTGTCGCAAATATCACGACGAGAACGCCGAAGCTGGCACTGCAAATCCGTAAGGAAGTGTATGGGATTTAAGGACAAATATCCGATAGTTTTTTATAAACAATTGACAAATCACCGGAAATATAGTATACTTTACATAGACAATATTCCGTAAATTCTACAGTATGAAAGGATATACATTATGAAACAGCTCAACTTCGGTCTGGTCGGCTACAAATTCATGGGCAAGGCGCACTCGAACGCCATCGCGCGTCTGCCGATGTTCTTTGACTGCGGCGCGGAAATCGGCATGAAGGCCATCTGCGGCCGTGACGAGGAATGGGTCGCTCAGGCGGCAAAGCAGCTCGGCTGGGCAGGCTACGAAACCTCGTGGGAATCCCTCGTGAAGCGTGACGACATCGACATTATTGACATTACCGCGCCGTCGAATATGCACAAGGTCATCGCCATCGCCGCTGCGGAAAACGGCAAGCATGTCTTCTGCGAAAAGCCGCTGGCACTGAATCTCGCCGACGCACGCGAAATGCTCGAAACCGTTCAGAGAACCGGTGTAAAGCATCAGATCGGCTTCAACTACCGTTTCGCACCGGCAATCCAGCTTGCGAAGAAGATCATCACCGACGGCAAGCTCGGTACGATCCGTCACGTCCGCGCGTCCTATCTGCAGGACTTCATCACTGACCCGGAATTCCCGCTCGTATGGCGTCTCCAGAAGGACATCTGCGGCTCCGGTTCTCTCGGTGACCTCGGCGCACACTTCATAGACCTCGCCCGCTTCCTCGTCGGCGATTTCAAGTCGGTCATGGGGATGCAGAAGACCTTTATCAAGAGCCGTCCGCTGGTTGAACGCATGGAAGGTCTCACCGCAGCGGCACAGGCAGACGCTCCGCGCGGCGAAGTTGACGTAGACGACGGTACGGTCTTCATCGCGGAATTCCAGAACGGCGCGCTCGGCGTATTTGAAGCAACCCGCTTCTCCGCAGGTCACAAGAACGACCTGTTCATCGAAGTTTCCGGCGACAAGGGAAGCGTGAAGTTTACCTTTGAACGCATGAACGAACTTCAGTATTTCTCTGCGGAAGACGAAGAAGGTCTTCAGGGCTTCCGCCTGATTCAGGCAAGCGAAGGCGTTCATCCCTACATGACGCACTGGTGGCCGGTCGGACACGTCATCGGCTACGAACATACGTTCGTTCACGAAATGTACGAATTCGTTCAGTCGATCGTGAACGACAAGCCGACCTGCCCGAACTTTGCGGACGGTGTGGAATGCTCCCGCATCATCGAAGCGGTCGAACTGTCCTCCCAGAGACGCGCCATGGTCGATATTGACAGTCTGTAAGAATGAGGATTTTCTCGGGGAAAAACTTTTTTCAAAAAGTTTTTCCCCGAACCCCTTTTCAAAAACTTTCAGACGAATGTAATAACAAGGTTTGGTTCAGATTTTTCGAGAAAAAGGAGAGAATACTATGAAAAAACGCAGAAGACAAAAGTATACCGGAGTGCAGAAATTCATTGTATTCTGCTTCTTTCTGATCGTGGCGGCGAGTGTTGCGCTGACGGTCTGGCTGATCCGGCTGTCCATGGACTGGGCGAACCGTTCCGAATGGCTCGATTCCGTTCCGGAAGAAGAAGTGGAAATTTTCACGGAAGAAATCCCGGAACCGGCGGAAACAGAAGAAAAACCGGTCACCGAAGCTGAGCCGGAAGAGGAACCCGAAGAAGATGATTCCGCAGGACGGGTTCTGGAAAAGCAGTCGGATGACTGGAAACTGATTCTTGTCAATAAATGGAACAAAGTACCGAAGAAATATTCGGTGAATCTGATCGAGCTGAACAACGGACATTCCATCGACGAACGTGCGTATCCGGATTTACAGGACATGATGGACGCTGCGCGTGCGGAAGGACTGTCGCCGATCCTGTGTTCGTCGTACCGGACAAGCAATATGCAGCGGACGCTGTACGAAAAGCAGGTGCAGAAATATCTGGACAAGGGGTATTCGCAGGAAGAAGCGGAAGCGGAGGCCGGAAAATGGGTCGCACTTCCCGGAACGAGCGAACATCAGACGGGACTGGCGGTGGATATCGTCGCGCTGTCGTATCAGTTACTGGACAGAGGGCAGGAAGACACGGCCGAACAGAAATGGCTGATGGAAAATTCGTACAAATACGGTTATATCCTGCGCTATCCGACAGACAAGAGCGACATCACGGGAATCTACTATGAACCGTGGCACTACCGTTACGTCGGCAAGGACGTGGCGAAGGAACTCTACGAATCGGGACTCTGTCTGGAAGAGTACCTGATGGGGGAATAAAACAGGAAAAAGGAAGCTCTCATGCATTTTTGTGTGCATGAGAGCTTTTGGCATCAATACGCCCGCGAATCCCGGTACGCATCGATCATTGCTTTCAGATGATGTTCCGGCATGGTCGCGGGGAGGTTGTGTACCCCTGCGAAAATGTAGTTTCCTCCGGCACCCAGTGTGCGGATATTTGCGCTGACGGCTGCATAGACTTCGTCATACGCTGCGCTCTGCGGGATAAGCTGTGCATCGTATGCACCGCCCCAGAAAATCACGTCTTTGCCGAAACGTTCCTTCAGGGAAGCGGCACTCATATTCGCTGCCGAGGTCTGGACGGGGTTGAACACCTGCACGCCGCATTCGATCAGGTCGCCCATGATGGACGCAACGGAGCCGCAGGAGTGCAGATTGACCTTCATATCTGTGATGCTCTGCCAGCCCTGGAAGAACTGCTTATAGTACGGTTTGTAGATCGAACGCCACAGTTCGTCCCCGATGGTGACGCAGCGGTTGTCGCCGAAATCGTGCGCGACGGAGAGAATATCGACGTATTTGCCGACCGCCTGATCGAGCAGTCTGATCTGCTTCAGCGCGGCATCCACACATTTCTGGAGAAGCGCGCGCATCACGTCCGGTTCTTCCATCATCAGCACCATCGAGCCGATCATGCCGCCCGGTGCAACCTGCAGGTCGGTGATGCTTTCGCCGAGACAGATCGAAAGATCGGTGCGTTCGTAGAGATCACGCGCGGCATCCTCCAGATGACGGAGCATCTCATCCGGCAGGGTGTCGCGCGGATGGAATTTGTCCGGATCGGGGACGGCGAAATCCGCCATCAGGTCAGTCGCGCCCGGATGGTCGAAGAAGAAGGTGTTTGCCGGACATATTGCATTGCCGGCACTTTCCCAGACGACCGTTCCGTCCGGTTCCGTATGGAAGAAATCTCTTGCCGGAATGGAGAACGTGCGTCCCCATAATTCCTGTATTTTCCATTGATCGGCAATGTTGTTGCCGCGCAGTTCGCTTCTGCACATATTGGGGGAAGCGAGAAGAATAATGTCGCCGTCCATGGCGCGGATGACGGGTTCCTCGAAGACGGCGTTGGTCATGAAGGTATCGAGACGGGGCGGTCTGCGCTCCAGCCCGAGAACCTTCTGTAAATTGTCGTACGCGACGATGTGCAGACCCTCGGTTTCGCATCCGCCGAGGCCGTTGGGCACACGGTCGGGAAGCTGATGGTTCAGCACGGCGCGCACACGTTCTCTTGAAGTCATAAAAAACCTCCGGTTTTTTAGCTAATGGCTAATAACTAATAGTGAATAGCTGTCAAAACTCTATGTCTTGCGGAAAACGGTAAGTTTAACTATAGCTATTAGTTATTCACTCTTAGTTCTTAGCTATTATCATACCCGATTTCACGGAAAATGTCAACAAAAACCAAAAGATTTCTGATGAGAAAAAACGACAAATTCACGGAAAAATCCGAAAAACGCCTTGACTTTCCGGAATGGGTTTGGCATAATAATGATACAGATTCAACAGAAGAAAAAGGAGCCGTCCCATGACTCATTCGATTTACGATATGACTTTCCGGCGGAAATTTTCCGTCAATCCCTATAAAACGCTCCGGATGAAGCTCGGCGAAATGAGCTTCTGGAAAGACTGGCTGAATACAAACCGCGGGGATCCGTATCCCGTGATTGCCCGTGCAGGTGCGGGAACCCTCACCGAAACGACTGTGGACGGTCGTCTGACTGTGCGGAATTATTCACGGAATCCTGCCGCCGAAGCCCGTCTTCTCGGACAGCATTTCCCCTACGCTTCCTATGAAGCGGTCATCCATACGCTGGAGGATGCGTCCGCCGGGTTCCTGATCCGCGCGAATCCCGGAAAGCGTTCGTCCTATACCGAAGAAACCGCGCCGGAACTGCGGGTATCGCTTGTCCGCGGAAAAACCGGTGCATCCGTCCGGATCGCATACGAACTGACCGTCGGCGGAATCTCCCGCGGGGAAGTCGTCGGCGAAACGGACTATCCGTACACGTCCGGTATGAGTATGATCCTTACCTGCCGGGGAAAATTCTTTGACGTTTACCTCCGGAACGACAAAAAGCCGTGTCCGCGCCTCACGCTTGATCTTCCCGAATTCGCCGAAATCACAAAGCACGGCACATTTGTGAATGCAGTTGCCGCGCTCTGGTACCGTACTGCGCCGGGCGGATGCTTTATCGCCGATACGGTGGAATTCTATCTCGATGCCGGGGTCAGCCATGCCGACATGAAAACGGTGCGCTATGAGGACGGAACGCCCATGATGAGCGAGGGCAGAATGTTCATGACCATGTCGTCCCGTTTGGAAGCGGGCGGATTCCAGTCCGTGATTTCGTGGAATCCCTCCACGGCGGATTTCCGGATGGAAGGTGCGATCTTCTTCGACTGCGGCGATGACCGCTGGTGTTCCGATGTAGCGTCGTCGATCCTGTACAACCGGCAGACGGGCGAATGGTACATCTGGGCGTGTGCGTTCTCGCACGGTCACATCCTCTGCCACGGTACGTCTACCGCCGACCTCCGTTACGGCATCAACGTTATCGATGCGGAACTGATGCCGGTCGAAACGCTCAGAACGTCCGGTACAACTTCGGCGGATTCGCTTGCGGCACAGGCGGGTGCGGCAGTTTCCACGACTGCGACGCTGTCCGACGACACCCTCTGGCTGGCGAAATCCGGCGACGAAGACCCCGATTTCGTCTATGACCGTGAAACAGGGAAGTGGTACATGACAATCTGCCGCGGCGTGAGTGAAAACGGCGGCACGCATTACCGCTATTTCCTCTTTGAATCCGACGAACCCTTCCGTGGGTATACCTATGTCGACAAAACCCTGACCGGCTCCAATACGGGCGGATCGATCGTCCGTGTGGGCGGAAAGCTGCATTTTGTCTGCGGCTCCAATTTCGACAAACGCGCGTGCTATCATGTGTATGATCTGAACGATCTGTCAAAAGTCGAATACATCCGCTGCGATTACGACGACGGCGGTTTCCGGGGATGGGGAACGATCATTCCGGTGCCGTGCGGCCGACGGACGAAGTATCTGTGGATGACATTCGACCGTCACGGCGGCAGCAGCTACAACTGGAGCTACGGAAATATTTATGTTTACGAATCTGACCTTATGAATACCTGAGGAGACTACTATGTTCAACGGAAAAATGAAAGCCGTCACGTTCAGCTACGACGACGGCGTGACGCAGGATCAGCGTCTGATTAAAATTTTTGAAAAATACGGGCTGAAATGCACGTTCAATCTCAATTCCGGACTGCTCGGCAAGCCCGGTTCGCTTGTCCGCGAAGATGTGACCGTCGCGCACGTCAAGCCGCGTGCCTGTGAAGTCCGCGCGATTTATGAAGGACATGAAATTGCCGTTCACACGCTGACCCATCCTGCGCTGTCGCATCTGTCCGACGAGGAGGTTGTCCGCGAGGTCGAAGAAGACCGTCTTGCTCTGTCCGAACTGGCGGGGTACGAGGTGGTAGGGATGGCTTATCCGGGCGGTACGCACGTCATGAACGAGCACGTCGCCGACCTTATCCGCACCCGTACCGGTGTCAGGTACGCCCGTACAACCACGTCCACGCACAATTTTGATCTTCAGACGAATCTGCACATCTTTAATCCGACCGTGTATCACCATGTCGAATGGGACAAGCTGTTCGAACTCGGTGAAAAATTCATCGCACTGAAGCCGGACGTTCCGCAGATTTACTACATCTGGGGTCATGCTTACGAGTTCGACATCCACGGCGACTGGGAACGTTTTGAGGAATTCTGCCGTCTGATCTCCGGTCATGACGACATTTTCTACGGAACCAACCGCGAGGTTCTGCTGTAACCGGAGGTAAAAATGGGAAAAACTGTTCCGACAAACGAGCGCGGAGTGAAGCCGTGCGGCGGATTTTCCGAACGGATGCCGTTTGATCCCGCGTCCGGCAGCGCGCAGTTCCGCATTCCCGCTGCGGTCACGATGGACGACGGAACCGTTGTCGCGGCGGCGGATGCACGGTGGAACACCCACGCGGACGGATGCGGTCTGGACACGATGGTATCGGTGTCCGAGGACAATGGCGCGACGTGGCGGTACACCTTCGCCAATTACCTCGGCGACAACGGCAACCGCATGAACCGTTATTCCACGGCGTTCATCGACCCGCTGCTTGTGACAAAGGGCGACACGATTTATCTTTTAGTCGATCTGTTCCCGGGCGGCGTTGCGCTGAATTCATCCGCGTTCCGTCCGGAACCGTCAACCGGATATAATGCGGAAGGGAAACTCCTGCTCCGGTATTACGATTCACCGGACTACCGGTATTTCCTCGGCGATTTTGACGAAACCGGCACCGCGCGGATTTTCCGGGAAGACGGAACTCCGGTGAACGGATATACTGCCGACCGGTGGTTCAATCTGTACTGGAAAGGTACGGAAATCGGCAATCTGTTCTACTACACGTCGCCGTATCGGGTGGTCTCCACCGGATTCCTCTATCTGACGACGAGCCGCGACAAGGGAAAAACGTGGTCGGCACCGCAGATTCTGAATCCGCAGGTCAAGCAGGCACACGAACCCTTTTACGGAACTGCGCCGGGACGGGGAACGGTGACAAAATCCGGACGGATTCTGTTCCCGTGCTATTACTACATATATGGTATGCAGGGATCGAGCTTTATCTATTCGGATGACGGCGTGAACTGGAAG
The DNA here is from genome assembly GCA_015065295.1 of Oscillospiraceae bacterium. Lineage (GTDB taxonomy): Bacteria > Bacillota > Clostridia > Oscillospirales > CAG-272 > UMGS1696. The sequence goes on along the minus strand of SVQN01000046.1, from coordinate 4,774 downwards.
CGTTCGCCCACGCTGAGCGATGCTTCGAGTGAAAATCAGTTGTCCGAACTGTCTGACGGGACGATCCGCTCGGTGTTCCGGAACCGGTTCGGACGAATCTGCTACGCGGATGCGAAACCGGCAGGGGACGGCTATGTCTGGGGCGAAGTCGTGCAGACCGATATTGTTCTTGCCGGACGGAGTTCCGACTGTATGATTTCCTCACTGCGGTATTCCGAAAAAATCGACGGCTGTGACGCGGTTCTTGTCGCGTGTCCGAACAACCGCGGAAACCGGACAGACCTCGGCGGACGTTATAACGGCGTTCTGCGTATGATGCTGTACAATCCGGCGACCGGCGAAACGACGTGGAAGGAACTGTGCGAAATCAACGGAAACGACGATTTCTACGGCTATTCCTGTCTGACGGAGCTGTCGGACGGACGGATTGCTCTCCTGTACGAAAGCGACTGCGACGTGAATTTCACCTGGAAAATATTTGACCTTCGGATATAAATTTCATCAGAAAGAGGTACTCTCATGATTTGTGATTCCATCAGAAACCGGCATCTTTACGCCGGAATTGCGCCTGAAATCAAAATGGCACTCGATTACTGCGCGAAAATGTACGAAGAAGGCTTCCGCGAAGGGGACGACGTTCTTGCGGACAACGTGACAATGAAGTGCCATCCGGTGACGACCCGTCCGATGTCCGCTCTCACATGGGAAGCCCATCACCGCGCCATTGACATTCATTTTATCGTGGAGGGCGGCGAAAAAATCGGCTATACGAACCTCCGGAATCTGACAGTGACGGAAGATCATCCGGATCAGGACTATATGCTGCTCAAAGGAACCGGTGATTTCATCACACTGAAGCCCGGCGACTTCATGCTCACCTTCCCGGAAGATGCCCACGCGCCCAGCATGACCGACGGCGAACCGGAAACCTATAATAAAATCGTAGCGAAAATTTTCCTGTAATTCTCTGAAACGGAGGAATTCAAAATGGCAGATCACTATAATCTGTACAGCCTGAAGCATTTTGCCGGGATCGTCGCCGATTGTATCGGTCTGGAACTTCCGGAATCCTACGCACCTTCGATCGGATGGGTGTCCGCTCTGCTGAAGGAACGTCTGGGCGGATGCGCTGACCGTGCGATCCTGTATCATGCCGATGCAGTCGGCCACCATATCTGGCAGAAGTATACCGGCCTGTTTGCGCCGGTCTATCAGCATACTACAATGTCTGTCCCGTTTCTGAGTACGGTCGAATCGGTTACGCCGGTTGCCCACGCGACGATGTATACCGGTCTGGAGCCCGAAGGACACGGCATTCAGACCTACATCCGCCCGCAGCTCGAATGCGATACCCTGTACGATGTTCTGATCCGTGAAGGAAAAAAAGTCGCCATCGTCGCGCAGGCGGATTCCACCTTCCTGCACATTTTCAAGGGACGTGCGCTCGATTATTTTGAATGTGCGAACGCCGTTGAGGTACAGGAAAAATCGCTGGAACTGATCGAATCGGACAAATACGACGTCATCAGCATCCACACATTCGATTACGACAATGCGGCGCACGCATTCGGTCCCGAATCGAAGCAGGCACTGAACGCCGTATCTCTGGAAGCGGAAGGGTTCCACCGTCTCGCAGAAGCGGCAGGGAAGTTCCGCGATCAGCACAAGTATCTGCTGACGTATTCGCCCGATCACGGACAGCACCCCGTTCCCGGCGGTACCGGCGCACATGGCAGCAAGATGATCGAGGACATGAACATTGTGCATTTCTTCGGAACAATATAAAGAACTAAGAGCTAATAGTGAATAGTGAATAGCTGGGTTAAATTTTACGTCTATTGACAGACATAAAGTTTAACCCAGCTATTCACTATTAGTTCTTAGTTATTAGCTATTTTGCTCATTCCAGATCGGGTTTCCGACGGCAATGCGGAGATTCCGGGTAACGTCCCAGATTTCTGCACGGTAGAATTTTACATTCTTTGTTTCCAGTGCGAGACAGGTGGTCGTATCGCAGGGGATTTCTTCGCTCAGGATAACGCCGGTGTCGTCGAGAATGTCGATACGGTAGGTGTGATCCGGGAAACGGACACTTTCGTGGAAATCGCCTGCGGCAACGGTGAGCGTCTGTCCGTCAAATGCGGTTTTTCCACCGGTTACGGTGTCGCCGATGACCATGCGGATGCCGGCAGAACCGCAGGTGAAGTCGCCCTTGCGGAGGTGGTTCAGGAAGTCCGCGTTGGTGCAGCCTTCCGCGTAAATGGTCGTCAGGGCTTTTGCGTCCGGATGTGCGTGCTTGTCGCCGCCGGAACACGCCCATACCCGCTTGCCGAGTGCCAGAAGGTCGGTCCAGAGGGCGTAATTGGCTTCAGTGAATTTGCTTTCCGGTTCGTTGTAGAAGACTTCGAGGCCGGTTTCGTCGCGGAACCAGTAGTCGAGCGGGTCGTCAGAGACCATGACCTGCTTCGGGTGCGGATGGACAAAGAAGCCGCCGTGTGCCTTGACCGCGTCAATCAGTTCGCCGAACCGTTCGGTCGTGAAGGCGGGATAGACGAAATGTCCTTCGGAACCGCCGGTGAACTTGTATTCGGGAAATTCCGCGAGGAGAGCTTCGAGCGGTTCGGGACCGGTGAAGACCATGTTGTAGTGCATGGAGGTTTCCGTCGCTTTGCTGTCGGAAATGCGGGTTCCGGGTTCGCTTCCGCCGACGAACAGGCCGTCCTTCCATTCGGGCAGATACATGTGCCGTACCTGACGGTGGTCAAGGATCGCGGCAAAGTCCATGTTCAGTTCGGCAAGTTCCTTCACCCATTCGTCGAGGGGAACTTGACCGTCGCTGGTGCCGCCGCTGGCGGAGTGGTCGTGCATTTCGCCGTGATAGGCGCGGCAGCCGGCGTACAGTTTGTTGAGTGTGGTGAGATCAGGCTGTGTCATGGGGATACCTCGTTGTAAATATGGTGTTGTATGGAAGAATCTCAGTCTTCCAGTAATTTCAGTTCAAATGCGATCTTGGCCGACGGGCTGAGTTCCAGCGATTTCCGGAATTCCTCCGCTGCTCCGGCAATGTCGCCGTTGTACAGCTTGCCGTAGCCGAGCATTCCGTGCAGCGTTGCCAGACGTGCCGTGGGGCCGTCGCCGATGAAGCAGTTGTAGATGCCGCCGCCGACACGGTGGTAGGTGCATCCGCCTGCAAGTTCACGTTCCCATGCCAGAATCGCGTCACGCATGATCTTCTGGGCGCGCATTTCGTTTCCGCCGAGACGGACTGCCATGGCGTAATAATACAGGAATTCGCCGCCCATGTTCCACATACCGACGTTTTTCATTCCCGCGAGACGTTCGATGATTTTTTCTGCCTCTTCCGTCTGTCCGAGGGCTTTCCGTGCCGCCGCTTCATAGTACAGATACGGCATCATGACGCTTTCGTTCCAGAAGCCCACATTGAGGTTTTCCGGCATTTTCTGGGACGCGAGGAAGGCGTTCAGCGCATCATCATATCTGCTCTCCTTCATCGCCAGACGTCCGCGCTGGAAACACGCCGTCATGTACGGTTCGGCGGTCGTGAATTCCGCACCTTCGCCCGGAGAGAATGTGTGCGAACGCATCGCCTGTTCCGCGAGGTCATATTGTCCGGCAGCGTTGTAGGCGCGTGCAATGGTCAGCTGAATCTGGTCGGTGACATTGTCCGGTTTATATTCGTTCAGGAATGCGGCATTTTCCGCAGCGGACGTACCGAGCTTCTGCATGACGGTTGCCGCTTCCGTGAGAAGGGTACCATCATTCGGATGCAGTTCAACGGCGCGGCGCATCAGCGGGAGTGCGTCATCTTCACGGCCGAGGTGGTTGAAGTAAGCCAGCGCGAGATTCCGGTACGGGATGTAGAAATCGGGAATATACTTGATTGCGGTTTCCCATAATTCCGCCGCTTCCTCATATTTGCGGGCATGATAGAGCGCGCATCCGAGGAGGTACGCCGCGAAGCCGTCTTTGGGATTTGCTCCGAGTGCGAAGCGGAGAACGGCGATTTCTTCGGCGCGGAACGGGAAGACATCGACAATACGTTCGGCTTTGGACGCACGGAGCAGTTCACGGGATGCAGTACGCGGATCGCCCTGTTCGTAAAGAGCGGCGGCAAGGGTATAGCGGAGCATCGCGTGAGTCGGATTCAATTTCAGTGCACCGCGGAGAAGGGAAACGATATCTTCCCACAGACCGAGCGTCCACAGGTCACCGGTAAGGTCGAGAACGGTCTGCGCGGGATTCGAGTGCAGTTCGGTATAGAATCCGGCTTTTCCTCGTCCGGTGACGATGCAGAGAGCATACCGTGCAAGGTGATTCAGCGGATCGAGGGCAAGCGTACCGCGCAGACGGTCTGCCGCACGGCGGATGTCACCCAGTTTCCATTGAGCCAGAGCCGCATAAACACACGCGACGGGGTTGCGGGCTTCCTTTTCAAGAGCGGCGCAGGCATGCTGATATGCCGCCGTGTAATCGCCGTTTCCGAAAGCAATTGCGGATGCCTGCGTCATGGCGGGAGAGATCACGTTGTTCGACCATGCGGCGCGGCGGAACGCGTCATAGGCTTCCGCAGTTTTTCCGAGGTATTTCAGGCAGACGCCGCGGAGATAATTCACCGTACCGTCCTCGGGATTCTGGTTGTAGCGGCATTCGATCGCCCATGCACGGTCGAGATACGTCAGCGCATCGTCATAGCGGAAGGAACGGGCGTAGAATTCGCCGAGGGATTTCAGCGCAGGAAGGAAGTCGGCATCAC
>SVQN01000045.1 GCA_015065295.1 Oscillospiraceae bacterium | reverse complement strand
TCTTGCGCAGGCACTTGGATACGGGGATGAAATTCCCGACGGTTTTGCGGATCTGATCCGCTCGACCGTGGATGCCGCAATTGCGCTGTCAACACCGGCCCTGACCCAGCCGCGCACCAATGACTGTTATACCATCCGTCTGCAGCGTTATACGGGCGGAGCGGCAGAAGTGCTCGGCGATACATCCGTGTACCGCTACTTCAATACCAAACGGACAGAGGGAACCCCGCCTGCCGGCAAGACTGCTTCCCGCTATCTGCCGTATGCGGGATTGGTCACGATGCGCTCCGGATGGGATGCCGATGCGGCCTATCTTTGCTTCGACGTGGGACCGCTTGGAGTGGCGCACATTCATCAGGATATGCTGAATATCCATCTGTACCGCGGGGATGAAGAACTGATTTACGATGACGGCGGCGGACAGTATGAGATTTCCGAAGCGCGGGGTTATGCCCTGTCCTCCCTTGCGCACAATACCGTATCCGTCGACGGCCTGCCGCAGAACCGGACCGCACCGTATCAGTACACAGAGCCGTATGATGCGCACTTTGTCAGCTGTGATGCGTTCGACTATGCCGAAGGTGTTTATGACGATGCCTTCGGACAGACAAAGCCTGCATCACACATGCGTCAGGTACGTTTCTGCAAACCCGGATTTTTCGTGGTTCGTGATACGCTTCTGTCGATGGACGGAGATGCGCATGATTATGAGCTGCTGTTCCATGTGGATACCACACAAGTCCGCCGGACAGATGCATATCCCGATGCAGTGATGACCGATTTCGGCCGCAAATACGATCTTCTGATGGTTGCACTGGACGATGCGGGAGCTGCTGTGGAAACGCAGATTGTTTCCGCACAGACAGAACCGCGGATGCGCGGCTGGTATAACGGACGCAACGATCAGGATCTTCATCCGTCGACAACGGTATCGCGCAGTGTCCATGGCGTGAAAGATATCCGTTTCACAACGCTTCTGTTCCCGATGCGTGTGGGCGATCCGATGCCGGTTGTGGATGTTTCCGCCAATGGTAAGGTACAGGTGACGTTTGAAGGCAAGTCGTATGCATTCTGTCCGGATGCACTCGACCGATGATAAAACAGGACAGAAAGGGATAATCATGGCATTCCGATTGATCGACATTGAAAACTGGGAGCGCAAAGAGTTTTACGAGCATTTTATCAGCCAGGTGGTTTGTACATATTCTGTTGTTGTCAACCTTGACATTACAAACCTGAAGAATCACAAACTCTATCCTGCGATGATCTGGCTGCTGACCAGAACAGTCAACGATATGCCTGAGTTCCGGACTTCTCTGACATCGGAAGGACTCGGTATTTACGATGATATGCATCCCATGTACACGGTGTTCAATAAAGAAAAGAAGAACTTTTCCGGTATCTGGTCTTATTTTTCGGATGATTATGATACGTTCCTGAAGAACTACACGACCGACGCCGAAAAGTACAGCACCTCCACCCGTTATGCCCCCAAAGACGGAACGCCGCCCAATTCATTCAACATCTCGATGGTTCCGTGGCTGGAATTTGCCGGGTTCAACATCAATGTTTTTGATGACGGACATTTCCTGCTGCCGATTTTCACAATGGGAAAATACTTTGACCGGGACGGAAAACGGATGCTTCCGCTTGCAATACAGGTACATCACGCTGTCTGTGACGGATATCATGTCGGCCTGTTTGTCGAGAAGCTTCAAACATATATTGAGAATTTTGGCTGAAATGCAAATTCCGATTTACTGATATACTGACAAACGAATGATTGCAAACATAATCACAGGTGTCCGGATTCTGGGCAGTATTATATTGTTGTTCTTTCCCGCATTGTCAACGGAGTTTTATGTCACATACCTTCTTTGCGGTTTCAGTGATATGATTGATGGAACGGTTGCACGAAAAACGAACAGTGTCAGTCCCTTGGGCTCTGAACTGGATACGGCTGCTGACCTCGTATTTGTCACCGTATCTCTCGTAAAACTACTGCCGGTACTCCATATTCCCAAATCGTTATGGACAGGGATTGCCTTGATCGGAATCATCAAAACCGGTAATATTGTCCGGTGCTGTGTCCATAGAAAAACATTTCTTTCCCGGCATACGGTAATGAATAAAATCACGGGATTATTATTGTTTCTTTTGCCGTTTACCGTGTCTTTTATTGAAGTGAAATACAGTTCGGCAGCCGTATGTTTCATAGCAGCATTTGCGGCAATTCAAGAAGGATTTCATATCGGAGACTGAAAAGATTATCCCTGAGAATTCCAATCTAACAAACAGTAGCGGGGGCAAACCTCCGCTTTGCTGTTTCTGCAGGATATACACTTCCACCGGCAGATTTATGACATTCCGCAGTGTTCACAAGGAATAAGTCTTGTAAACGAGGGAATGTCTGTGGTATAATGGTAACGGAAAGTGATAAGCTGAGGTTCGGATTTCCGAACTTTCATAAACATAGAAAGGAAGTGATCCGATGATAAAAATTCAAAAGGCACCGGAAACAATGACGTCAAAGGAAAGGGTCATCCGCACATTTCATTATGAAAAGACCGACCGTGTGACCATCGGGTATGATGCCAATCCCGGGATTGATCAGCGGCTGAAGGCTGCTCTGGGCGTAAAGAATTATGAGGAACTGATGCAGGCGCTCGGCGTGGATTACCGGGGGATTTCCGCACCTTACACCGGACCTCAACTCTACAAAGTTCCGGAAAACCGTATCGTGAATCAGCTGAACGGTGCCGTTATGCGGAGAGTGGCACACAGCAGCGGCGAATACTGGGATTACTGTGACTTTCCCCTGAAAGATGCAGAGGATGAAGCGTTTGCGGATTTCCCGGTTCCCGATCCGGATGACTTCGATTATGACTATGCGCTGGAGAGAGCCAAAGCATACGGAAACCAATACGGATTGTATATCGGAGATCCGGGAACAAGTGATGTAATCAATACCAACGGTATGCTGATGGGTGTGGAGGACGCACTGTGCCATCTGATTCTCGGAACCGAAGCGGTCATGGAATATACGCACCGCAGAATCAACTATCAGCTGGGCGTGATGGAACGGCTTCTCGATAAATGCAAAGGCTATATCGATTTCCTATGGCTCGGAGAAGATCTCGGAACACAGATCGCCCCCATGATCAGTCTTGATCTGTACCGAAAAACCATACGTCCGATTCATAAACAGTTTGCCGAACTGGCTCAGGCTTACGGGATTCCCAGCATCATACATACCTGCGGAAGCTCCAGCTGGGCATACGAGGATTTCATCGAAATCGGCATCAAAGGTGTGGATACGCTGCAGCCTGAGGCCGAAAATATGTCACCGGCCTATCTGACCGAGCATTTCGGCGGCAGACTGAATTTCAGAGGATGTATTTCCACAGCGGGAGCTCTGGCATACGGAACAGCGGACGAAGTGAGGGAAACCTGCAGAGAAACGCTGGAGATCATGATGAAGCACCGCGGATATCATTTCGCGCCCACACACTCGATCCAGGACAATTCCCCCGTTGAAAATGTGGTGGCAATGTATCAGTCGGCTCATGATTACGGAAGATACTGATGAATCGCCTGCAGGGAAATTCATGATATAATCAACAAAAACAGAATTCGCGGAGGGATAACCGATGAACGAAGAATGCCTGATCTGCAAGGCTCCGCTGGAATACCTTGATACCGACACAGTCATGGAATGTGCGGTCTGCCATAAAAAAGAAAACAGCCGAACCCGCTGCATCAAGGGTCACTATGTCTGCGACGAATGCCACACCGCCGGGATCGATCAGATTTTTGCGGTATGTCTGAACGAGACATCGACCGATCCTGTCCAAATTCTCGAAAAAATGATGTCGCTGGATTTCTGCCATATGCACGGTCCCGAGCATCACGTCATGGTCGGCGCGGCGCTTCTTACCGCATACAAAAACGCGGGCGGAACCATTGACTTACCCACTGCCCTGTCCGAAATCAGCAAGCGCGGCAAGCAGGTTCCGGGCGGCGTCTGCGGCTTCTGGGGTGCCTGCGGTGCGGGAATCAGCACGGGGATGTATTTCTCCGTTGCAACAAAGGCAACTCCTCTGGCGAAAGAGGCGTGGGGACTGTCCAATCAGATGACATCGAGAGCGTTGGACGCCATCGGAAAGAACGGCGGCCCGCGATGCTGCAAACGGGATTCCTATCTTTCGATTCTGGAAGCAGTGAAGTTCACGGAAGAAAAACTCGGAATCCGAATGGAAACCGGCAGGATTCTCTGCTCCCGTTCGCATCTGAATAATCAGTGTCTGAATGAAGACTGCCCGTTTTTCGCAAAACCGAAGAAAAAAGTGGCGTTCATCTGCGTCCACAATTCGTGCCGCAGTCAGATCGCGGAGGCGCTCGGAAAGCATCTGGCGTCAGATATTTTTGAATCCTACTCCGCCGGAACGGAAACCAAGCCGAACATCAATCCGGATGCCGTCCGGATCATGAAAGAACTGTACGGCATCGACATGGAGGAAACACAGTATTCCAAGCGGATCACCGACATTCCCGAGCCGGATGTTGCGATTTCGATGGGATGCAATGTTGGCTGTCCCTTCATCGGCAGAGAATTTGACGACAACTGGCAGCTCGACGACCCGACCGAAAAATCCGATGAGGAGTTCAAAGTGGTCATCAAAAAGATCGAAGAAAAGATACTGGAACTGAGGAAACGGTATAAGGAAGAACGCTGATTCCAGCTGAAATCAACCGAATATCAACGAGGGAGCGGTTAAGCTGTTTCCTCGTTTTCTTTTACGAGTTCATCGTAAGTGTAAGTCAGCCCGTTATGCTGAACGGACACCTTATCACTGCCGCCCACCTGTTCGATGTACCACTTCACGATGACATCGCAGAACTTCTCGTCCAACTCAATCGTCCTGCAAATCCGATCCGTCTGTTCACAGGCAATCAGCGTATTTTGAGACGCTCTTCTTCAACGAATGATTTTCTTTATACTTTTCACTTCAGCGCAGAATTCTCAATCCCCGTCATGAGCGCATCCCGGAAAATCAGGAACAGGCACAACACCGGAAGCATCGCCAGAATCCCGCAGACGAACGCATGTGAGAGTCCCAGGCCGCTGATCTGTGCCAGAAATACCGACAGCGGGTATTTCGCACGGTCTTTCAGGAACACCAGCGGCTGCTCGACCATATTCCACACGTCAATGAAATTCAGAATCACAAGCGATGCGATCCCCGATTTTGCCTGCGGCAGTACGACGAACAGGAGCGTTTTCATCTGTCCCGCACCGTCCAGACGCGCCGCTTCCAGAACAGAATCCGGAATCGACCGGAACGTCTGCGTCAGCAGGAACACGCCGAACGCGGAACAGATGCCCGGCAGAATCAGCGCGGCGTATGACCCGATCAGGTGCATCCGGTCGAGGACAATATAGTTCGGAACCAGCGTGACCTGCAGGGGCAGCATCATCAGCAGTACCATCAGGGCAAACAGCAGATTTTTCCCCGGGAACCGGAATTTCGCAAAGCCGTACCCGCTGAGGCATGACAGTACTGTCTGTCCGAGCGTGATGGCGGCGGTCAGTGTCAGCGAACGTGCGAACCGTCCGGTGTATTCCGTGGATTCGATAAAAATTTCGTAATACCCTTTCAGCGAGGGTTCCCGCGGAATCAGGTGCGGATCCATCGGAACACCGTCGGTGTCTTCGTCTTCCGGTGCAGTGACAGCGATGAGAATTTCTCCGTAAGCGGCGTTCAGTTCCTGACTGCTCATGAAGGAGTGTGTCACGATGAAGATCACCGGCAGGAGTACCGCTGCCGCAAGGAAAATCAAAAGAAGCATCACGGCAAAATCCGTGATTTTTTTCGTTTTCTTCATGTGTCATCTTCTCCTTTCGCGCGGAGTCCGAGAAGCAGTCCGACCAGTACGAAGATCACCAGAAATACCAGAACCGCGCCGACGGACAGCCGTATGTAGTTGAGGTTGATGAAATTGTTGTTGATGAAATGCTGGATCATGTAGATGCTCCGGTCGGGATGATCGCCGAAGAGAATGTACGCTTCACGGAAGGATTTGAACAGGTTGACAATGGAAATCACCAGAATAAACAGCGTGTGCGGCGCAATCAGCGGGAGGGTGAGCCGGGTGACTTTCGTGAAGCCCCCCGCACCGTCGATGTCCGCCGCTTCGTAGTATTCCTTCGGGATGGAATTCAGCGCGGCGAGGAACAGGACGATGTTATAGCCGGTATTCTTCCAGAGATAGAGGATCAGCAGAACAAGAAAGGCGTGTTCGCCCATCCAGTCCTGCGCCGATGCGCCGAGAGATTCGAGAAACCGGTTGAGGATGCCGAGGTCACCGAAGACGATCTGGAAAAAGAGGACGACCGACGACACCGGAAGCACCAGCGGAAAGACGAACACGGTGCGGAACAGGGCGTATTTTTTCAGATTGCGGTGGAGAAGGAGCGCGATGCCGAGGGACAGGAGAAAAATGCACGGCAGAGCGGCACCGAAAAAGCGGAAGGTGTTCTCCGCGGCGAGACGGAAGGCGGAACTGGCGAAAACGTCCGCGTAGTTTTTCAGCCCGACGAAGGCGGACGAACCCATGTTTTCGGAGAAGGACATCCGCAGGGTGATGCAGAACGGGATCACGAAGAAGACCGCCATGCCGACGATTGCCGGGAGACAGAACAGGAATCCGGTGATGGAATCCTTTGTCCGCAAGGAGAGACGGTGGTGTTTCATGAGTTATTCATCCTTGTAAAGTTCGAGTGTATTTTTAAGATTATCGAAACAGTCGTCAAAGGAGCGTTTGTCGCTGAAATACGGAGTCATTTCCAGTTTCAGATAGCGGCGGATAATGGATGGGCTGACAAATGCGCGTGTGATATTCTGGAATTTCTCAATCAGCGGTTCGTAATCTTCTTCATTTACATTAAGCTCCAATACGCGATTCCTTTCTACGCTTGATGCAAAATTTTTTCGGATGGATTCAAGATGAATGGGCATACCGAGGAATGCATTTGAGCCGTACTGGACATCTTCGGAAAGAAGAATTTTCAGAAGGCGGTAAGCGTTGAGCTTATTGGGAGATCCTTCGGGAATTGCCGCCGAAGTCATGAGATTTGCGGTCGTTCCGCCATACGGATCGGGAACCAGTGTCAGATACGGTGTTTCGTTTCCGAAATTTTTTATTGCGGCAGAGTCATTCACCATGAGAAAACTGTTTGTGGGATAAGACCGGAACATATATTTACGGTTCAGGAAAGAACTCAGTGCCCCATCCACTGCCGGTTCGCCTGCATTCGGATTGTAGTAGAGCTTGCTGACATCTGCGAGCTTATTCAATTTCTCTTTATCCATCACGATTGTGTTGGCAGCATAATCAATGAAATTCAGACCACAGAGATCGTACAGGTCAATCAAAAAACCTGCTCCCGCGTCAAAGTCGAAAAGAGCGGAATCGGGATTGTTGTTTTTGAATGCGGCACAGGCATCAAGAAATCCTTCATAGGTATCGAGCTGTTCCGGTTTGATTCCGCATTCTTCAAGAAGTTCCACCGTTGTCAGTACAACAGGCATCTTAACCTGTATGGGAACCATATATTGTCTGCCCTCAATCTGACTGCCGGTGAATACCCCCTGAATATACTCGTCAAAGCGGAATTCTTCATCCTTATGCAGATAGGGGTTGAGGTCAGTGAACACGCCGGTAGTCATCGTTTTGTAGATGTCCGGCAGTTCAATACCATATGAGAAAACAAGGTCGGGACCGGTACCTGCGGGGATTTCGGTACGGAGAAGATTTTCATGTTCGGCTTCGCTGAGAACACGATAATCGACGTTAATGTGCGGATACATTTCTTCAAAAATCTTGATTGCAGGATTCATCGTCTGATTGAGCATACCGGATGAATAGACAACAAGCGTGTCGGTTTCTTCCGGAAATACAAAATCGGAATAATCCGGTTCGGTTTCGGCTGCTTCATCACCGGATGCAGATACATCCGCTGTGTTTGCATCACCGGACACAGCATCCGGTGTGACTGTACCTGTCCCGCAGGCAGTCAGCATTGCTGTGAGCAAAAGAACAGAAAGAATTTGTTTCATGAGTTATTCATCCTTGTAGAGTTCGATGGTGGTATAGAGGTTGTCGAAACAGTCGTCGAAGGAGCGTTTGCCCTGAAGGTACGGAGTCAGTTCCAGTTTAAGATAACGACGCATAATAGACGGGCTTGCGAAGGTGCGGGTCACGTTGAAGCATTTTTCGATCAGCGGATTGTAGTCTTCTTCGGACACTGCAAATCCATAGCTCACCACATCTTCGATGCTGGCAGTATAATTTTTACGGAAGGATTCCTGACGTACAGGCATACCGATAATCGCTTTTGAACCATACTGGATTTCATCGGAAAGAAGAATTTTCAGCAGACGGTAAGCATTCAGTTTGTTCTGAGAACCGTTCGGAATTGCCGCAAAGGTCATGAGATAAGCGGTGGATCCGCCGTAAGGGTCAGGAACAAGGGTTAAGTAAGCAGGGTCTTCAAGAAAATGGGAAACCACTGCGGATTTGTAGACCTGAGAAAAACTGTCGGTAACATTAAAGAGTTCAAACATATATTTCCGTTCTGCCAATGAATTTTTTGTATCTCCGGAAATCGGATCGGTCGCCTTGGGATTATAGTAGCGTTTGCAGACATCCGCGAATTTGCCCAGAACATCCTTGTCCATCGTAATGGTGTTGGCAACATAGTCAATGAAGTTCAGTCCGCAGAGTTCATAAAGATCAATCAGATAGGCTTCTTCCGCACCATAACTGAGCAGACCGGAATCGGGATTGTTCTGCTTGAACGTTGCGGCAGCATCAAGAAATCCTTCATAGGTATCAAGAGATTCCGGTGCAATGCCGTTTTCTTCGAGAATCCCCAGCGTGGTCATGACGATCGGCATGTTAAACTGGATCGGCATAATGTACTGTTTTTTCTGCATCTGACCGCCGGTGAGTGCGCCGGTGATATAATCGTCGAAGCTGAATTCTTCATCGTTATGGAAATATGGATTCAGATCGCAGAAAACGCCGGTTGCCATCGTTTTATAGATGTCCGGCAGGTCAACGCCGTAAGAGAACATAAGGTCAGGTCCGGCACCTGCTGGGATTTCCGTCTGAATCAGGGTCTGATGTTCATCTTCTCCGAGAACACGATAATCCACGTTGATATGCGGGTACATTTCCTCAAAAATTTTGATCGCCGGATTCAGTGTCTGAGTGAGCATACCGGATGAATAGACGACAAGCGTGTCCGTTTCTTCCGGAAATACGAAATCGGAATAATCCGGTTCCGGCTCGGTTTCGGCTGCTTCTTCGGCAGAATCGGCGGTTGTCTGCGTGGAATCGGACGGATTTGCGGACACGGTGTCCGTTGTGGTTTCGCCTGTGCCGCAGGCAGTGAGACCGGTGGTCAGCATAGCGGCAAGCAGAATGGTCGAGATGGTTTGTTTCAGCATGGGATATCCTCCTGTGGTTTATTCCATATTGTATTTTTCAATGAGTTTTTCGGTCTGCTCCTCGTCCGTGACCGGAACATAGAACAGTCCGAAGCGGGATTCGCCGTCCGCCGGGTCAGAGTCGGTCAGACGGACAAAGAAACATTCGTAAATGCGGATGAAAGCATCCTCCGGTGTGAGAAGATAGACGAGCGTCCGGTGGCCGATGCGGTCTTCTGTGATTCCTTCCGGCGGCAGTTCCGACGCGGGAATAGTGGTAACATAATTCCCGTCCAGAAGCCGCCCGACCGCTTCTTCCCTTCCGACAAGCGGAACAATGCCGAGGTACTGCACTTCCGACGGTTCGGTCGACCAGTCGATCTGCCAGAGGACACAGCCGTAATCGCGGATGCAGTTGGTGAAGATCAGGTCGGTGCGGAGGTTGCGTTCCAGAAGATCGTCGACGGCAGAGTCGATGGTGTACATCCGCCATACCTGCCCGTTCCGGTCGGTAAACGGTGCATTGTCCGGCAGAACGATCTCTGCGGCGGTTTCCGCAAGGAAAATCTGCGGTTCGCGGGAAATTCCGGTGAGCCGGGAGACGGTGAGAAGCTGATCGCTGGTCAGAATCTGCTCCGAACGGCTGCCTGCCAGATAGCGCGGGATGATATCCGAAGCAAACACGATTTCGGGACGGCTGACGTTCGGAGAAGTCATTCGCCCAAGACAAAGTCCGCCGAAAACGGCAGCGATCACCGCAGCGGCGGAGGCCGTCCGGCGGATCACGTTTTTCCGCCATGGGGACGGCTTCCTTGCCGGGGACGGTGCTGGCAGCAGATCGTCGTCGATTTCACTGAGGACATCAAGGATTTCTTCATGCAGTTTCACGGTGTGATTCCCTCCTTTTCGAGAAATTTCCGCAGTTCTTCACGGGTACGGTGCAGGGATATTTTGACGGCGGCGAGACTTTTCCCGGTACGGCCGGCAATTTCCGCGTTGGTGCAGAAATACCAGTAGCGCAGAAGAAAAATCTCGCGTGTGTCCGGTTTCAGTTCGCGCAGAAAACGGTTCAGCAGATCACGCAGAAGAATACGGTCAACGGGATCGGCGGACGATGTGAGGGTACTTTCGAGTTCGCTGAGACACAGATCGGCACTGCCGCCGCCTTTTTTCTTTGTGTGAGAACTTCGCCAGCGGTCGAGTGCAAGATTGCGTGTGATTTTTGCGAAAAATGCGTCAAGCCGGTGCGGACGTTCCGGCGGAATGACGTTCCATGCACGGAGCCATGTATCGCTGACGCATTCTTCGGTATCCTGTGCGGAATCGAGGATGCGGTCGGCAATGGTGCGGCAGAGGGAGCCGTATTTGCGGTCGCTTTCGTCAATGGCCTGTTCGTCACGGGCGAAGTATAAGGCGATGATTTCGCTGTCCTTCATGTGCGCCTCCTTTCGGGGGAGTTTGTCTCTATACTAATATTGACGGGATTCGGATGTCAAGGGATACATAAAAATTGAAATTTTTTTGCAAATAATCTTTCTGAGGAGAAAACAGGCATACCGTCTATCATTTTCAAAGAACTCCACGCGATCTGCCGGATGTGTTGCGAGAAAAACGCACTTGTTCCTCCCGGAATCACAAAATCTCCCGCAAAACCTTGACACTTCTCTCCCGGATATGCTATAATAAATTAAATTTATCCATAAAGAGTGCGTGAGGGACAGCCCCGCTGACCGCACAGCAACCTGCACAGGCAAGGTGCTAAAGGCTGAACGATGGAAGAACCGCAGTATCTGTGCATCCATCGGACGAGGGGGTGCGCTTTTTTACTTTTTACGGAGATTATTCATCATTTCACAGACACAAATCACTCGTTTTTCCAAATACAGTACCATGAAGGAGCCAGCAACATGAACACAAAATACGCAAACTGCGAGTTTCTCGCCACCAACAGCAACCGCGCCATGACGTGGGTGCATCCTCTCCCGGACGGACGCCTTTTCACAATTGCGTCCATGGAAAAATGCCACATCTACAACAACACCCTTCCCCACGAACAATTCCTGTTCGGCAGAATCTCCGACGACGGCGGACGGAGCTGGGGCAATCCCTACTACCTTTTCACATGGCCGGAGAAAAACGCCGCCATGCTGTACGCCGGTTCCATGATCGACAGCCACGGGCATCTTCACGTTTTCGCACTCCGCATCCGTCATCTGGACATCGGCAAAAACATCCTCGACGGCGGTATCGGTTATGTCCGCTTTGACACCTGCATGGGTGAGAACCCCATGTACAGCGAAATGCCCTGCCTCGACCGCTACACCGGTTCGCTCAACAACTGTCTGGAGACCTCGAACGGACGGCTCGTGATTCCCTTTTCCACCATCACCGGTCAGCAGGACAGCAAGTTCGTATCCAGCGTGATTTATTCCGATGACTACGGACTGACATGGGCGGCATCGAACGACATTGCCGTGGTCAGCGACGAGGAGAACGTCGAATCCGGTGCGGTGGAACCGATCGTCCTCGAAATGGAAGAAAACATCCTTCTCATGCTGATCCGGACAGTGCTCGGTACCTTCTGGTACTCCGTTTCCTACGACAACGGACAGACATGGAACCGTGCGAAGCCGACGAAAATCACCTCGTCCAACGCGCCGGGTTCGTTCACGCGGATGCCGGACGGCAGAATTTTCCTCACATGGAACAACGTCATGGGACATCCCATGCAGGGCGTCCGCTACAGCTTTGCCAGACAGTGTCTGCACGGCGCGGTGTCCGACGACAACCTGAAAACTCTGCAGGGAGCGCGGATTCTGCTGAAGAAAACGCCGGGCGACACCGATATTCTGCATAATGCGTACCCCTACACCACGCTGGCGAACGACAAAGAAGTCTATCTGCGGACGTTTGAAGTGGAAGGCAAGGGGCGTTCCAAATGGCACATCGAGCAGTCCTATCTGACCAAAGTTGATCCCGATTTTCTGACGGAAACGGAAATTTCCGACAACTGGAAAGAATGGGTCTGCGACATTCCGTTCGGCGAGGATGGGGTCGTGCTCCGTCCCACCACGGACAGCGTCGCGTATGCCGCCACCAGTTTCCCCTACGGGGTATCGGGAAGCATCCGGATGACCGTGGAAGGCGAACTGCCGGAAAACTGCCGGATTCTGCTGTCCGACTGCTATCTTGACCGGCTGAACTTCATGCTGAATTCCCGCTCGAATCAGTACGACGACAGCATTCACACACTGTATCATACGCTGACTCCTTCGGCGGCAGGTGAATGGGAGATCGCGTGGAAAGACGGCGTAATCACACTGACCGTCAACGGAAAGGCGGAACAGAGCATTCCCATGACTGCATCCGCAGGGTTGAATCATCTTGGTGTGCTCTTCACCGATGCGGGGGAACTGAAAATCACGCATTTTGAAGCAAAGGCAGAAGAAAACCGCTGGGAAACCGGAATTGAATACTGATCCCCAAAGGAGAGACGGCTATGATGTATAAAAACAATGCAGAAAAAGCGAAGGAACGCTGGTCTGCATGGTGGAACGGAGAGCTTACCGATCGCTGCTGCATCAACATCACCTCGTGGAACGGGAAACCGTACACGGAGGAAGAGCGCAGAATCCTGCGGAGACCGGACGATCCGGAAGGACTGAAGGCATACTGGACGGACGCAGAATGGATTGTGAAAAGAGCGCGGATCGGTCTGGAGCATACATGGTACGGCGGAGACTGCCTTCCCATCATAACGGTCGATCTCGGCGCGGCGGGTCATGCAGGCTTTTTCCGGAATTCGAAGCCCCACTACTCCCAGTCCATCTGGTATCTTCCCAGTCATCCGGCTCCGAACGATCTTGAGTTTGATGAAAACTGTTTTCTCTACCGGAAAACGGTTGATGTGGTACGCGCTCTGGCGGAAGACAGCAAGGGGGATTATCTGGTAGCCATGCCGGACTGCTCCGGAAATATTGATGTCCTGTCGCACCTCATGGGTCCCGAGGCACTGATGTTCCACATGGTGGAAGAACCGGAGGAAGTACAGACGGCTCTGCAGAAGATTCAGACCGCCTATCGGAACATCCTTGAAACTTCCTACCGTCTTGTCAGAGATGTCAACATGGGAGGTTCCTGTGTCGGCTGGCTGCGGACATGGGCACCCGGATTCCATGCCCAGATGCAGTCGGATATGTCCGTCATGTTCTCCAACGATATGTTCCGGCAGTTTGTCGAACCGGAACTGAGAGCGCAGACGGAACTGCTGGATTACTCGCTGTATCATCTGGACGGCATGGAGCAGATACGGCATTTGGATACGCTGCTGTCCCTCCCGAAACTTCACACCATTCAATGGACGCAGGTTGTCGGTCAGCCGCCCTGTACGGACTTCTTTCCCGAACTAAAGAGAATACAGGAAGCCGGTAAAAACCTGCTGATTAACGTGGAGCCGGGACAGGTGGAACCTCTTCTGCGGAATCTTTCCGCAAAGGGACTGTGCCTGAATCTTTATGTCGGTTCTCCGGAAGAGGGAGAAGCCATTCTGAAACAGGCGGAAAAGCTGACCCATGAATAATCGAACGGTTCGACAGGAGGTAACGAACATGAAAGCTGATGCTGTAATTTTTGACAAGGACGGTACTCTGATCGATTTTGACTCGATCTGGGTTCCCGTATCGGTAAAAGCACTCGAAGATATTCTTGCAAAACTTCACCGGGAAGACATCCCCGTCGGCGAATTTCTGACGGCGTTCGGCGTTCACGACGGCGTTACGGACATCAACGGCGTATTATGCAAGGGAACCTATGCCCAGATGGGACAGATTGTCCATGAAATTCTGAAAAACCACGGCTGCTCCGTTCCCTGTGAGGATGTTGTAAATCTCGTCGTAGACTGCTACAACAAAAACGCGGACGCGGGCGAGGTAAAGCCGACATCACCGGATCTCGTGGATGCGCTGAAAGAGCTCAAGAAGCAAAACATAAAAATTGCCATTGTGACCACTGACAACGAGACAATCACGCGCAAATGCCTCCGTGATCTCGGAATCGAAGACCTGTTCGACCGGATTTACACGGACGACGGCGTGATGCCCGCGAAGCCGGATCCGGCCTGCGCATACGATTTCTGCCGTCTTGCCGGCATCGAAAAAGACCGGCTCGTTATGGTCGGCGACACACTGACCGATATGCGTTTTGCGAAAAATGCCGGAATCCTGGCGGTCGGCGTTGCAAAAAACGACCGCAACAAGGAAGTTCTCGCTCCGTATGCGGACGTTGTGATCGACCGTGCGGCGGCAATTCTGGACGTACTGAAATAATAAGCGATGTTTACCGGAATTTTTGCGGGGATCACCTGGGCACTGGAAACCGTCATTCTGGGAATCGCCCTCGGAATGTCCCCCTTCGTCTCAACGCAGGAAGCGGTGGCTCTCGCGCCGTTTGTCAGTACGTTTCTGCACGATCTTTTTTCCGCCCTGTTCATGTTCGTCTATAACACAGCGAAAGGAAACCTCCGTTCCCTCTCCGGCGTGTTCCGGAATGCGGATTTCAAGTGGCTGATTCTGGCATCCGCCATCGGCGGTCCCGTGGGAATGTCGGGCTACGTCCTTGCGGTCAATCACATGGGTTCCGCCATCGGAGCCGTTGCAAGCGCAGTATATCCCGCTGTGGGCACCGTTCTGGCATGTATTTTTCTCAAAGAAAATGTCCGGTGGTATCAATGGATTTTCCTGACCTTCACGCTGTTCGGCGTTTACGGTCTGAGTTATTCCCCGAATCTTGTCGTCGGGAATTTCTGGCTCGGACTGCTCGGCGCGTTCCTGTGCGCGTTCGGATGGGGGATCGAAGCCGTCATCCTTGCGAAATGCTTCCGGAATGCCGAAATCAAGGACGAATCCGCCCTGCTGATCCGCCAGACGGTCTCCGCGCTGATTCACGGACTGCTTCTGATGCCGCTGCTCGGAGGATGGAGCTTCACTGCCGGCCTGATCGCAGGCGGAAACGGAGTACTGTTCGCGGTCATCGCACTTGCCGCCTTCTTTGCGTCGGTTTCCTATCTGTTTTATTACAAAACGATTGCAAAACTGGGTGCCGCGAAAGCGATGGCTCTCAACATTACCTACACCGCCTGGGCGATCGCCTTTACGGTGCTGATTTCGCGGGATGTCAGCATTCTCGATCCGCTGACCCTGTTCTGCGCCGCCGTAGTGGTCGTATGCGGAATTTTTGCGGCTGCGGATCTGCGGGAATTTTTTGCCGTACGCAGTACCCGCTCTTCCAAAAAATAAAAATGGCACGGGTATTCGTGAAATTTCGCGTATACCCGTGCTTTTTATGCCATATCTTCCGGATTTTCAGAATCCCCGGAACGGTTCTTATAATATTCTGTGATAAGTAGTAAGAAGAACCTTGTAAACGCAGGGATGTCTGTGGTATAATGGTGTCAGATTATATTCCGTCACCCGAACAATTGTATTGTCTGCGGCAGGGATTGCGGTTTACGGAATATAAAAACGTTCATGGAATCGGACTGCCCGATTCCGATCTGACGGAGGAACGGAATGATTCTTTTAATTACCGGCGCATCGCATACAGGCAAGACCGCCCTTGCCCAAAAGCTGCTCGAAACCTATAACTATCCGTATTTGTCCATTGACCACCTGAAAATGGGACTGATCCGCAGCGGAAATACCCGGCTTACTCCGGTGAGCGATGATAAGGAGCTGACCGCGTACCTGTGGCCGATTGTCCGTGAAATGGTAAAAACCGCCATCGAAAACAAGCAGAACCTGATCGTGGAAGGCTGCTACATCCCGTTCGACTGGCAGAAGGATTTTGAATCCGAATATCTGGAAAACATCCGGTATTATTGTCTTGTCATGAGCGAAGAATATATCCGGAACCATTTTGACGACATAAAAGGATATGCCAATACCATTGAACATCGTATGGGCGATGAATGGTACACCATCGAGCGTGCACTGGAAGACAATGCGGAAATGCTGGCTCTCGCCCAAACGCATGGGGTAAACTATATCCTCATTGAAGATACATACGAAATCCGCATTGATCTGTGAGGAACATTTATGTGGACATGCCCGAAATGCGGAAGGGAGTTCAAGCGAACCAATCAGGGACATTACTGCGGCAAGGCTCCCGAAACCGTGGACGAATATATAGAATCACAGATTCCGGAAGCGCGGGTACATATCGCGGGATTGAGGGATATCCTTCTCCGCTGTGTTCCGGATGTGACGGAACGGATCGCATGGAGTATGCCGGTGTACAAAAAGGACAGCCGGTCTGTTTCCTTTGCCGCGTGCAAAAAGCACATCAGTTTATATATTGATGAAGCTGTTCTGGAAATTGTCCGGCCGCAGCTGATCGATTTTACGATAAAGAAAAACGCGGTCTATCTGCCGTACGATCAGGCACTGCCGGAAGCAGTGATTGAAACGATTGTAAAACATAGCTTTGATGAAAAATAATATCCCCAAATCCGGTAAAGAAACGGTATCTCTATTCGTTATATGAAAACATATCCCCCCCAATACAATTCAAGGAGGCTCATCCGATGAAACCGCCAAAAATCGACATCACCCACATCCCGTTCAGCCGGTACGGTGCGTATGTTTCCGTGACCCGCGATGAAGGCAAAAACGGGTCACCCGCCGCAAAGGAACTCGTGATCCAGAGTGTGCGCCGCCGTTTCGAAGAAAGCCCGACGTATTCGCTGACGTTCGGCGGCACCTTCGAAGAACCGGACGATTTCACCTGCACCGCCGACCCGGACGTGCTGACCGTGGAAAATGAGAACGGCTATGCCCGCATCTACATCCGCGACGACGACACGGTCGTGATCGACAGCCGCGGGCTTGATCTCCGGCTGAAACAGCTTCACTGGGGCTACGGTTCGGAAATGGGAAACCGTACCTTCCGCATGATTTCGGGGACGCGCTGCCTGATTAATACCTTTGCGGTTCCCTGCGGCCATGCAGTTCTGGACGGTCCTTACGACAATCTTCACCGCAACCACAAAACCCGTATGACCGTAACCTGTGAGGACGGACGGATTCTTATGGCAATCGCGGTCAAATCCGTGGAACCAAAGGAAATTGCTCTGCCCATTTGTCCTGAGGAAGAAATCGCGGCGATCCGTGCCGAATGGGAAGAATTCCTCGCAAAAATGCCCGCCGAATGTACGGACGATCCGGAAGTCGAAGAATTCGCGCGCGTCACCTGGTACAATCTGTGGTCGTGCTTTGTCCGTGCGGAAGGATGCTACACAAGCGACACCATGCTGATGGCGAAAAAAATGATGACCTCCACATGGAGCTGGGATCACTGCTTCAACGCACTGGCAATGGCGAATATTGCAGACGAAACTATGGCAAAGCAGGTCGCCATGAACCAGTTCCTTGCACCGTTTGTCCTCCAGACGGAACTGGGCGTTCTGCCGGATATGTGGAATCCCGATTTGGAAACCCGCTGGGGCACCACCAAGCCGCCGATCCACGGATGGTGCTTCTCGAAACTTATGGATCGCTTTGACTTTACCCGCGAGGAGCTTGAAACGATCTACATCTACCTCAAAAAATGGACGGGCTGGTGGATGGATCACAGCGATACCGACGGCGACGGCATTCCGGACTATCCGCAGGGATGCGACAGCGGCTGGGACAACTCCACCCTGTTCGACATCGGCTATTTCCTTGAGTCGCCCGACCTTCCGGCATTCCTGATCCTTCAGATGCGGACACTGGCGAGAATTTCCGCAAAACTCGGAAATGCGGAAAACGAAGCATACTGGATCGCGCAGTCCGACGCGCTGATGACCCGCTTTCTCGAACACAGCTGGAACGGCGAACGGTTTGTTGCCAAGCTGAGTCATACGCACGAATGCGAAGACCATCCGACCAGCCTGCTCTCCCTGATGCCGCTCGTTCTGGGCGATCTGCTTCCCGCAGACATCCGGGAACCGCTTACGGCAATTCTGGAACGCGATTATCTCACGGAAAACGGCCCCGCGACGGAAATGCCCGCCGGTGAAAAATACGATTCCGACGGTTACTGGCGCGGACCGATCTGGGCACCGACGACCTATCTGCTTGTGGACGGACTGCGGCGCGGCGGACGTGACGATCTGGCGAAGACCATTGCGGAACGGTACTGCAATATGTCCTGCCGGAAAGCGAAGGGCAATTATGAAAACTTCGACGCACTGACCGGTCTCGGCAGACGTGCGCCGGGATACACCTGGGCGGCAAGCGTTTACATGATGCTTCACTGGGAATACTGCTGCTGAATGATATAAAATCAAAACCACCAGTAAAACTGGTGGTTTTGATTTTATATTCTCAGCCGATCGACATCATTTCTGCCATTTTGCGGGTGATTTCGTCCGGCAGTTCCCTGCCGTGTTCGATAAATTCCGCACTTTCGATCAGGAGATCGTGGGCGATCACCTGACGGAGGTCGATTGTCGGGCCGCCCATGTGGGGGATCATTGTGACATTCGGAAGGTCGTACAGCGGGCAGTCCGGTTTCGGAGGTTCTTCTTCGTAGACATCCAGAACCGCGCGGAACCGTCCGTCGGCAAGTTCCCTTTCCAGCGCACGCTGGTCGATAACCGCGCCGCGCGACGTGTTGACAAACAGCGCACCCGGACGGATCTTCGACAGCAGCGGCGCACCGATGAGGTGACGTGTCGCTTCAAACAACGGCGTGTGAACGGTAATGATGTCACAAGTCGAGAAGATTTCCTCCAGAGACGCCTGATGCAGACCGTACCTGCGTACATCCGCTTCCGGCAGCGGAACGATGTCGTAAACATACAGCTTCACACGGAACACGGACAGAATCCGTACCAGATTCCGCGCGATCGCACCGTAGCTGACGATGCCGATCGTTTTTCCGGCAAGCCCCTGATTGTAGTCCGCCGACGTTTTCCAGACCCGTTCCTCTTTGGTGCGGCGGCTGTATCGCGGAATATCACGGAGCGCGGTCAGCATATAGGCAAGCGTTCCCTCCGCCACGGATTCGGCGAAATAACGGTTGCCGGACAGAACACGGATGCCGCGCTCCCACACAGTGTCGCTGACAAACGGCACCACCGTGCCGCACAGATGGGAGAGCAGCTTCAGCTTCGGTGCGGCGGCGAGAATCGTTTCGTCCAGACGGGGAGAACCCCACGTCGTAATATAGACATCGCAGTCCCCGATCCGTTCCGCCACCTCCGCCGGGGTGAACATCCGTCCGGTATCGTTCCAGATGATCTCCCCGAGGCTCTCCGCCAGAGCAATGTTCTCCGGCGTGAAAAAGGTATCGAACACCTCTCCGCGAGGTGTGGTAATCAATGCTTTCATATTTCTCCTCTGTTACGGGTTAAGTTAATCAGCGTTTACTTAATTCTTCGTTGAAATTGTTAAATGATTATAGCATAAATTCCTCAATTATGGAAGTGCCGACGAAAATTTTGTTATCCCCGCAGTACGGCAGATTCCCTCACAGCATTGACAATATCAACGAAATCTGTTATTATAATGGTATTAAGAAAAATAATCCACAGAAAGGAACGCGTGCAGACAATGACACGGAAGCAAACGACGCTCGCGCACGCATGGAGATGGTTTTTCATCATTCTGGGAATGATAGTTATGCTTATGAATGAACAATTTTCTGCACAGGCAGCGGATTCTGCGGTTCCGGCCATCCTTACTCTGGAAGCGGAAAACGGACAGCTCGGAGGTCCCGCTTCCCGTTCCGGCAAAAAAGTCGGGAATCTCGGGAAATGCGGCGGAACCTCAGAAGGGACGATCACGTTTGAACTCACGGAACTCCCAGCAGACGGATGGTACACCCTGCGGTTCCATTATTCTTCCGGTTCCGACGACCGTTACTTCAACCTGACCGCCGACGGTGAATCGTACAAACTCTCCTGCCCTTCCACCGGCAGCTTCAGCCGCTTCGGTACGGTCGACACGGACGTATCTCTGAAAGCGGGCGGTACCCTGATGATCGGTTCCGAATGGTATGCGCCGGACCTCGACAAAATCGAGATTTTTGACTCCGCAGACAGCGCATCTGCCGCACGCACCTACGAAAACCGTGAGGAACAACTCTTTACGTCCGGTGAACTGCGGCTCGTCTGCGATACGAACAACGGCATCTGGTCACTTTTCTCCGGCGAAACCGCCGTGATCCGTGACGCGCACGCAGAATTTGACCGGAACCGTGCGACCGTTTCATCCGACGATTTTACGGCTCACGAAGCGGTGCAGACGGATAACACCGTCACGTTCACCCATACCGGACATCCGTCCTTCGGCGGCACACTGACGCAGGTCTTTGAACTCGGAGATTTTCTGCTGACCGATGTGCGGATCACGGACAAAGGCGAAACCGTTTCCACCAGCCGCATCGCGCCGCTTGCCGTATACGAAGGCGGACTCGGCGACCGGCAGAGCGATGTGTTTGTACAGATTCCGTTCGACAACGATATGTGGGTGGAACCCGCCGTCACCTCCGTCCGGAAGCTCGGGCAGAGCACCGTCAGCTACGAAGCGGCGGCACTGTTTGAGGAAGAAACCGGCGCGGGACTGGTCATCGGCTCCGTGGAACACGACGTATGGAAGACCGGCATCCGGCTCGACGTCCTGCACGGCGTGATTCAGGGATGCACCGCATTCGGCGGCATTGCGGACAGCGGTACCCGCGACAATTCCCCGCACGGCAGCGTAAGCGGTACGGAAGTCCGTTCGCCGAAGCTGTTTATCGGCTCGTTCGCAGACTGGCGCGACGGCATGACCGCCTACGCCAGGACAAACGCCGCAGTCGTTCCGCCGAAGGAATCCGTGAAGGATGTCCCGTTCGGGTACAATTCCTGGGGCGTTCTGCAGAGCAGTGTCGGCTACAGCGACATGATCGCCGTCTCGGACTATATCAAAGAACATCTTCAGGATGTCTGGACATCGGACGGTGCGCCAGTTTACGTCAACATTGACTCCTACTGGGATTTCATCGTACACAACGATCCCTCGACCTCCCTCTCGCTGGATGACGCGCTGAAAGCGTTTGTTGAACACTGTCACGCGAACGGACAGAAGGCGGGAATCTACTATACCCCGTTCACCGCATGGCATGGGGACGAAGCGGCACTGAAATCCAACAAAATGGAAGGTTCCGATTACACCTATTACGATGCCGCAGTCAAAAAGACGGACGGCAGCGGACTGTACGGCAAGCTCGACGGCGGCTATGCGCTCGACCCGACCCATCCCGGTACCGTTGCCCGGCTGGAATACATGCTGAACCGGTTCATCGCGCTGGGATTCGAATATATCAAGCTCGATTTCATGACCCACGGCGCGGTGGAAGGTCAGCATTACGATCCCGCCGTCACTACCGGTATGCAGGCATACAACGCCGGCATGACAAAAATCGCGGCGATCTGTGAAGGAAAATTGTATGTGAATCTGTCGATCGCCCCGCTGTTCCCGTATCAATACGCGGATGGACGGCGGATCAGCTGCGACGCGTTCTCATCCATCGACAACACAAAGCACGTCCTCAGTTACCTGACCGCGTGCTTCTGGGAAGACGAACTTTATCCGTACCCCGACCCCGACCATCTGGTGGTCTGGGGAAAGGACGGCGATGTCACCGAAGGAGAAGCGCGGTGCCGTGTGACCTCCGGTGCGATCAGCGGAACCAGTTTTCTGGTGGGGGACGATCTGTCGGACGTGACGGACAACGGACAGAAGCAGGAACGCATCACCCAAATGTTCGGCAACGCAGACATCGTTTCCGTGGCAAAGCTGGGACAGATGTTCCGCCCGTACGAAGTCCGTGCAGACGAACGGTGTGCGGAGGCGTACTGGCTTGAGAAGGACGGCATCCTGTACCTCGCGGTGTTCAACTTCCACCAGAGCGAAGCGGAATTCCGCTATGATCTCGCCGCACAGCTTCCGGAAGGAACGGTATTCAACGCGACGGAACTCTGGCGCAGTGCCGAAGTCCCCATGGACGGAACCGTGATGACATATACGCTCCCCGCGGAAGATGCCGCTGTGTTCCGGATCGCGTCGATCGCCGGTGCGGAGGAAACACTGTCGGTGGAACCCGCCGAGGAACCCAGAGATTCCAAAATGGATCTTCTGTCGCTGCTCGTTGCCGGTGCGGCATCCCTCGGAATCCTTGCCGCAGCCGCTGTGGTATACGGCAAACGCAAAAATGACAAAAACACCCCGGAAAAACCGAAACCGTAAAACGCTGAAAATCCCACTCTCTGTTGAGTGGGATTTTTTGATGGTCCATTCCACCGAACTCACATTTTCATAAAACTTTCTTGTTCTTTCCGGAAATCCGGTGTATAATATTCTCAAATCATACAGAGAGGTGTCCTTATGCCAAACTTTGATCCAGCTTCCTATACGACGGAACTTCTGTCCGGAAATACAGCCGAACTCCGATGCCGTGCATGGTACGGCATCCCTTATGCCGAACATCCCGCTGCGCCGGAACTTCAGATTCTTCATATCTTCATTCCGGAAGACTATCTCTACGGAGGAAGCATAAACGGTTATACTGCCCGGACGGCACCGATCTTTTTCCCGAATGCGGTCGGCGGTTATATGGAAGCGCATCCGTGCCGGCCATTCGTTCATGATGACGGTTCGTTCAATACGGAAGCCGCCGCACTTGCTCACGGATATGTGGTGATCTCCGCCGGAGTTCGCGGAAAAAACACACAGACGGACAGCCGTTCTGTCGGGAAAGCTCCTGCCGTGATTGTC
>SVQN01000129.1 GCA_015065295.1 Oscillospiraceae bacterium | reverse complement strand
GCTGGGAACGATGCCGATGTTGAATTCGATGTCGCGCATCCGTGCCGCTTCGCCGACGTAGGCTGCGATAAAGAGGGCGCGGTTGTTATAGAAAATCGGGGATTCCGCACCGCCGCCGATGTCGTTTGTGCCGCTGGTGTAGATATCGTTGCCCGTGTTCAGCTGAACGAACTTGCTGATCGCGGAAAGAGCGTATTCGCTGCCGGGAATCGCAAAATACAGGTCGCCGTTTTCGTCGCGGTCGATGTACTTGATGTTCGCACCGGCAAGAAGCGCGCTGTAATGGCGGGTCACGGAGCTGACGATCCCGTACTGGTCGTCATTCGCCAGAATGGAGCCGTCCCCGTTGAGGTCAAGGGATGCCAGCGCGCCGAGTTCGTACATCCGGTCGATCGTCCATGTGCCTTCGCGGACTTCGTCAAACAGATTGACTTCCGGTGCAACGCTGTTCATAATGTCTTCGTTGAACACATAGCAGTGACGGGTCGAATAGTTGTACAGGCTGAATGCACCGGACACCGCCGCCTGAATTCCCTTGAAATTGTACTGTTCGGTTGCCGCGCTGTCCCACCACGGTTTGGAGAAGTCCAGATCAAGCTCGTCCCACGAGAGATTATGTCCCTGCTGGAGGATGTTGGTGACCTGCGCGTCAAACAGCATCGCTGCGTCGAAATTGGCATCACCTGCCGTTACGGAAGACGTAATGGTTCCGACCACATCGCCGGTCGCCAGTTCTTCAAGGGAGGCGTTGTAGGTTTCCTCAACCATGCGTTCGCGTTCAAACAGCGCATCGTTCAGGGTTTCGCCGTTGAGTTCCTCGACAAAAATCAGCGTATTTGCCCATCCGAAGGCTTCGGGCGTGTAGTTGAGAAGAGTCAGCACCGCGCCGTTCATATCTTCGACCGGCGGCGCGGGAAGTTCCTCTTCCGTCCCGACCGTTTCTTCGGCTGCGGGAGATTCTTCCACAGAGGGATCACCGGATGTGACCGGTGCGGAATCTTCCGTGGGCGTTTCCGCATTCTCCGCACAGGCGGAAAGAAGAAGCACGGTCAGCAGAAAAAATGCAAGCAGACGTTTTTTCATGGGATTGTTCCTTTCGTTTTTGAATTTATTCAACAATTTTTTAGCACAAACTATTGCATTTATATGTGATTTTATTATATAATTAAATTATATTTCTGTCAACACACAAATCGCTCATATGTGTGGACAAATCAACTGTTATTTTAAGGGGTGGTTCCATATGTGGTACTCTTATTATCGTGTTCCGGAAGACACCAAAAACAATTTTCTGAACAACGAAGTTCCTCTCCAGTTGAACTGTACCGGGGTTCAGGAATTCACACACAGACTTGCCGCCTCTGCTGTCCGGAAGGATTATTACCTTTTTTATCTACATAATGGAGAAGTTCTGCTTCAAATGCCGGGCGTTGAAAATCCTTATATGACAACTGGTTCTCTGATTGTATTTGAAAAAAACTGTCCGTTCAGATATTGTACTCTTTATTCACCTCCAACGACTCATTATTTTGCTCACTTCACCGGATATGCGGCAAAAGATATTCTTCATCAAGCCGGAATTCACACCAATACAGTTTATAAACTACACTCGCCTGAATCGATTCTTCCGAAATTTACCGCCATATTCGATACTTTTCTGTTGCGTGACGAACTGTTTGATCTTGACAGTGCTCATCATCTTATGGAACTGCTTGTTGCTGTCGGGCGTTCTGTCATGAACAGTCAAATGTCCGGTTTCCACAAAAAAGGCAGAGATCTTCAGCAATCACTTGGATTTCTCCATACCAATTTCACAAAACCGATCACAGTAAAACAGCTTGCCGATATGGAATTCATGAGTGAAAGCCGTTATCGAGCTCTCTTTCATGAAAAAATGAATCAGTCTCCGCAGGAATATCTGATCCGTCTGAGAATGAGCATGGCATGCGATCTTCTGTCAAACACCATTCTCAGTATATCAGAAATTGCTCAAACAGTCGGTTATCCGGATCAACGATACTTCACCCGGCTTTTTCATAAGAAATTCAATATTTCGCCGAAGGAATACCGAAAAAAAAGCGAAAAATAATCTGCTTTTTTATACGCTAAATGGGGTACAACGCGTTGTACCCCATTTTTCTATTATCCCATCAATTTCATCTCCGCCCATTTTCGGAGTGCCGGGATGATCGGCTGCGACAGGTTTTCCGGAAGCTCGTCCGCCGCGAAAAACCGCAGTTCGTCCGTTTCGCCTTCCTGACATTTCAGCGTCCCCGAATATTCCCGGCAGAGGTACACGATATCCACGTTCGATACCTCGTCCCCGTTCGGATAGACGTAATGTGTTTGTTTCCCGGAGAAAATCCCGAACAGTTCCAGCCGCTCCGCGATCAGTCCGGTTTCCTCGAACAGTTCCCGCTTCGCCGCTTCCTCGACCACTTCGTCCAGTTCGACCGAGCCGCCCGCGTAGCCCCAGCAGTGGTTGTCACTGCGGAGCTGAAGAAGCGTGCGTCCTTCGCTGTCCTCCACGATCACGCTCGCGCCGACCTGCATCAGTGGGCGATGTCCGACGATTTTCCGCAAATCCATGATGTAATTCGACATTGGCAAATCTCCTTATCCGACTGTTTCCGCCGTATCCTTCGCGCGGATGACCACCCGCAGCGGATGGAATTCCTCCTCACGGGTCAGCGGAAGGGGTTCGCCGTACCGGAAATGCCTCATGAGCAAGTCAAAATAATCTCGGCAGTCCGATGCGGAAACGTCCACTTCGCCTTCGTCACGGTCCGTATACCAGTGCGTCCGCGTTCCGCCGTCGGTCAGTTCGGCCATCCCGCGCGTGCCGAACACACGAACGGATTCGTTCCCCCATCCCGGAAATCCTTTCGGGTTGAGGTAGTTCATCGCCACCGACGCAACGCCGCCGTTTTCGAGGGACATTGCCAGCGACGCCGCCGTAAAAATCCCGGTATCGCTTCCGAGATGCGTTTCCATTGCACGGACATCCTTCACATAAAGTCCCGTGATATGCTCGACAAAGCGAACCGCGTAGATGCCCACCCAGCGGATCAAACCGCCGTCGGTTTCCTCGTCGCACGGACGTTTTTCGAAATTCGACGGGTACGACTTCTGCGCGTAGACCTGCACGACCTCGCCGATCTTCCCGCTCTGCACGATGTTTTTCACCGACCAGTACGGCTCATAGAAAATGCTGTCCGCCATTTCATGGAATTCACGCCCGGCTTCGTCCGCTGTCCGGAGAATTTCGTCCAGTTCCGCTTCTGTCAGCGCGGCGGGCTTTTCAGCGTAAACGTGCTTCCCTGCCCGCAGACAGGCAATCGCATCCGCCGCCTGATCGGAACGCTTCGGCGAACAGAGCGAAATCAGATCCAGTGATTCGTCCGCGAGCATTTCCGTCAGATTCGCATACACGCGAACCCCGTCCGGAACCTGCGGACGTTCCCCCGGGAAACAGACCGCGCCGAGTTCCGCATCCGGATGTTCGGTCAGCTTCCGCTGAATCTGGTGCCCGTTTCTTCCGTATAAACCTATCCAGAGTTTTCTCATAACATTCCCTCTCATTTTCCGAATTCATCCGCCAGAATGGACAGACGGAATGCGCACGGCCATGCGACGAGCCAGTCGTTCAGATTGCCGCGTTCTGCGCCACCGAAATTCCAGCGGCAGTGGAACAGGGCTTCGTTCTGGCTTCCCACCGGACGTACCACATCGTGGATCACCAGTTCGCCGTCGCCGATGTACTGGAGGATCGACCTCCACATCATTTCCGCACGGATCGTCCAGCGGTCGTCACCCGTGATTTCCGCGACACGGCGGATGTACGGTACCGCAAGACCTGCATACATATCGAGGTGGTGGTGCTGTGCAGAAACGGACGTCAGACCTTTCACACACACGCCGTAGCGCACGATTTCGCTGTCCGCGCCGTAGACCGGCTGATAGTGGAACATCCACG
>SVQN01000128.1 GCA_015065295.1 Oscillospiraceae bacterium | reverse complement strand
GGGAAGCCTACTGGAACTGTGATGCGGGCGGATTCTTCGTCCATCAGTGGGAACAGTGGTTCGGCGACGGCGATTATCTGGAAGGAAAAGACGACCTCGGCTTCCGTGAACTGTACACCCGCTGGCTCCAGTTTGCCGGATTCACGCCGTTCATGCGTTCGCACGGCACGGACACTCCGCGTGAAGTATGGCAGTTCGGCGAACGCGGTACGATGTTCCGCGATGCTATCGAAGACGCCATTGCTCTGCGGTACCGTCTGGCACCGTATCTCTATTCCGTGAATGCGGCGGTTACATTCGACGGTACCATGCCGGTGACTGCGCTCGGTCTGGCATTCCCGGACGACCGGACAGCAAGAACGGTCAGCAAACAGTATATGTACGGTCACGAATTCCTCGTCTGCCCGGTCACACACCCGATGTACTACAATGCCGGTTCCGAAGAAATCCGGAATCCCGACCGGTATATTGACGTATATCTGCCCGAAGGCGGCTGGTACGATTTCCATACGGAAGACTATTACGAGGGCGGCCGGTACATCCGTGTTCCCTGCTCCATTGAGCGGATTCCGCTGTTCGTTCGCGCCGGTGCGATTGTCCCGACTTCGCCCGTGATGCAGTATGTGGATGAAGATCCCGACGCGGTCTGCGAAGTCCGGATTTATGCCGGACGTGACGGTCAGTTCACGCTGTACAACGATGCAGGCGACGGATACGGTTACGAAAACGGCGATTATACCGCTGTGAAAATCACTTACAATGACAAAACCGGTGAAGTTTCGGAAGAACTCTCCGGTACAGATGCGTTCCGCCGGAAGGTGGTTTACCGGATCATCCGCTGAATACAGGAAAGGATGCCGTTATGATTCATTACAAAGACAACTGGGAAGAAACCAAGGAACGTTATACGGCGTTCTGGAACAAGGAAAACACCGACCGCTGCTGTCTTGCGATCCAGACCGGACGTCCCGGCGGCACAAGATATCCGTTCAAAAAAGAATACACGGTCGAGGAACGCTACTGCGATCCCGACTATCTGTACACCGCAATGACCAATACCTGCGAACGGGTGGAGTATCTGTATGAATCCATCCCCGCGCAGATGGTCAATTTCGGTACTGCCGGGGAATGTCAGTATTTCGGAGCCGTTCCGAATTACACGGACGGTACGATCTGGTTTGACCCGATTCTGGATGAACCGGACGCGGAACTTCTGACCTATGATGACAGCCGGTTCCGCCGCCACAAGGAAATCACGCAGGGTGTCGCCGACCGTGCGAAAGGGCGGTATATTGTCGCTATGAATGACAACTGCGGAATCATTGACGGTCTTGCTCATCTGCGCGGGACGGAAAATCTGCTTCTTGATATGGTTGAGAACAGGGAATTCGTTCATGCGGCGCGGGACAAAATCATTTCCGTATGGAAGGAAACCCAGAAGGAGTTCTTTGAAATCATCAGGGAAAGCAACGACGGCGGCTCGTCCCATTCGTGGATGCACCTCTGGTCGCCGGCACGGCATCTGCAGCTCCAGTGCGACTACTGCTGCATGATCTCTCCCTCTATGTTCGAGGAATTCATCCTTCCGGAACTGGAGGAAACTTCCTCGGTATTTGAACACTGCACCTATCATCTCGACGGTGTGGAACAGCTTCGTCATCTGGACATGATCCTGTCCGTGAAGGGGATTGACAACATCCAGTGGACGCGCGTTGCCGGACAGCCGAAAACTTCCGCCAGCATCGAGGCTCTTCAGAAAATACAGGCCGCCGGAAAAGGACTTGTCCTGATTCCCGACCGGGATGAGATTGAATTTCTCATGAAAAATCTCTCACCGGTGAGCCTGCAGCTGATTGTCGGATGGGTGAACAGCCGGGAAGAAGCGGCGGAAATCGAAAAAATGGCAAGACAGCTTGCCCGTTGAGGGAATACGGAGAATTATGAAAATGTTGAATAAAGAAAAAACAACCGGAATTTTTGTAGCCGTAAGCGGTTCGGATACGGTTGGTGACGGATCGTTTGAAGATCCGTTTGCGACCATTCCGGCGGCACAGGCAATGGTGCGGAAAATGATCGAAAACGGCGGTCTGACACAGGATGTCACGATCTGCCTCCGCGAAGGAACGTATTATCAGAAAGAACCGATCACTGTCACTCCCGCTGACTGTGACAGCAAGTATACGGTCACATACACCAGTTACAACGATGAAGACGTACGGATCGTCGGCGGACTTCCCGTGACCGGATGGACGGATGCGGACGGCGACGGTATCTTTGAAGCCGACATCACGGGATTCGGTTCCGTTTATGCCCTTTATGAAAATGGCGTACGGCTTCAGAATGCGAGAGAAACGGACTGGCAGAACAAGCCTGTCCGTGATCCCTCTCATCTTCAGGCAGTATACGGAAGCGCGACAAGCTGGTTCGGCGAAGTGCTGAAAGTCAGCGAATTGACCGGCGACAGCATCCGGACGGAATACCGGAAATGCGACTGGAGCGGCAGTCTTCAGTATTTGCAGGGTGCGCGGGAATACATCAGCGAACCGGGCGAATGGGCAGTCGAAGAAAACCGGATTTTCTATAAGCCTGCCGATCCGGCTTCCCTTGAAACCGGCGAAATCGTTGCCGGACTCGCAGATAATCTGTTCTACATTCACGGAGAAGCCGAAAATCCGGTGAAGAATATCGTGATCTCCGGTCTTCGGCTGGAAATGAACGCCTCCGGTGAAAATCTGATCGCTCATGCCAGGGCGAACAATGTCACGGGCGAATACGAAAGCAATCTCAAGGGGCTGGTCTGCATCCGGAACGCGGAACATATCACCGTGGAACACTGCCGGATGTCGAACGCCGGATATTTGGCGATCGTTCTGACGGAATACGCACAGCATAACCTCATTACCGGAAACGACATCCGCAATACCGGATATGCCGGAATGTTCCTGATCGGGGAGAATCCCGGCAGTCTTAACTACTGCAATAAATACAATACTGTTTCCGGAAACCGCATCCGGAATGTCGGCGAATTTGTCGGTCACGGCGCGGGGATTTACCTGATGAACAGCGGCGAAAACCGGATTGTTCGCAACGATATTTCCTGCGTTCCCCGGTACGGAATTTCGCTGAAAGGCATCCGGTACGGGGTATTCCCGGACAACGGTCTGACGGATGTTCCGTTTGACGATCACTGGAAATACAATCAGACAACCGGCAATTTTATCGGGTACAACAGGATTTACAATACCGGGATCCGTTCCGGTGACGGCGGCGGCATCGAAGGATGGGGGATGGGGCGTGACAACGTCATCGACCACAACATCATCTACAATGCGTACCGCGGAGTTGCAACGACCGGATGGCGCGGACACAGTATTTTCCTCGACGATGCGGCTCATTATGTCACCGTGACGAACAATATTGTCTATGACGAAAACGCGGTAGCGGTGAATGCCGGAATTTTCATCAAGAGCATCGGCAATGTGGTGGTCAACAATGTGTTCGACGTGGGTTATGCGAAGAGCGGCGCGGCGGACATTGCTCCGTACATCTGTCCGGCAGGAAATTCCGTATTCGAGCGCAATATCGTTTATTCGGAAACCAAGGGTACGCTGAACAACGACGGAACATGGACACCGGACGGAAACGGCGACCGGATCATGCTGTACTTCTGCGGCTCCACGGCACTCGATTCCCTCGATGTCATGAACCGGAATCTGTATTACAATGCGGTCGGCGAAGCGCAGTTCCGTGTGGACGATCAGCTGCTTACGCTGGAAGAATGGCAGAACAGCGAACGGAATGTCCGGCGGTACGATGCCGACAGCATCTGTGAAGACCCGCTGTTCGTCGATGCGGCGAATCACGACTACCGTCTGCGGCCGGATTCTCCGGCACGGATGCTCGGGATTCAGCCGATTGAAACCGACAGGATCGGGCTTCCGGCGGATTTCCGGTATTGAAAACAGGCTGAAAAAAGAGATCGTACA
>SVQN01000127.1 GCA_015065295.1 Oscillospiraceae bacterium | reverse complement strand
CATCCCGGACACGTCTTCGGACGATGTAACCGTGTTCTTCCAGTTCGTGAATCCCCTTGCGGATGGAGTCGATACCGTCGGAGAACAGGCGGGACAATCCATCCAGTGTGTAATCCCAGTCTTCGGGCAGAGAGAGCATTTCTACAAGAATCCCCTTTGCCTTTGCGGACAGGGTTCTGTCTTTGAAAATATTATTGGAAACCACCGTGAAGTCACGGATTTTTTCAATTCGGAATACTGCCATTTTGTTGTTCCTCCAATTTGTCTTGGTTGTCTTTGTTTTTGATTCGGAGTACCTCCGGACCGTGCCTTGCGATCACTACAGCGTTCACGGCGAGTCGAAAGGCTTCATCCGATACCGTGTAGCTGTCCGACAGTTCGTCCGTCGGCAGGTCTGTATGCCCGCTGTACAGCCTTCTGGCGTATGCAAACAATGTGTAATAGTCCGGCGCAATGCCCTGTATGCGGAAGTTTGGGAAATACAGTCCGCTTTTGAGAAAACAGCGGAAAGCGCGGTTATAGATGTCGGTATTGCTTGTGATGAGATATACGGCGGCGTAATAGGCAGGAGATGCAAGCTGTTCGTCACATTGGGAAGTGCTGTAACAGAATCGTTGTCGGTGGGGTTCATCTGCCCACATGGTTCCGGGAAAGGCGGTGACAAGTTCACTCAGCCGTTTCATCAGGAGACGGTTATACCCGAAGGTATCGGCAATAATCTCCCTGTATCCGACCACACCGGCTTCGATTCTCTCAGGCAGGATAATACAGCCGAACGCTGTACATCCGACCTTTGGCACATATTCGGTACAATATTTACAGTCCACATCCTCCGGTGTGGCTCTGGATTTTCTGATCTTCATGTAGCTCCTTTCGTTTTTTGAGATAGAAAAAGCGGACACAGAAAATTCGTGACCGCTCAGACATATATTGTCACGCATCTTTTTTCGCATTCTTTTTCTGTTTCTGCCATGCTTCAAGAATCCGATAAATCGTTGTTTCAATCTGCAGAGGGGTATAGTTCGCCGGAAAATATTGTCTCAGCTTATTGCCTTTCAGCGTAATTCTGTCCCATGCCGGTTTCTTGACTTCGCATAGGATTTCCAGTATAATATCATCGGAGAGAATTCCGTCCTGACTCAGTTTCTTCATCCGCTGTGCCTGCGAGAGTGACGGTGTTGCCTGTTCGCAGTCAATGGTTTCCACCAGCATGGATTGTTCTTCCGGCTTCAGGTAAGAGAGTTCCACCGCAGGAGTCATGGCAATTCTGCCGTCGTCCACCATCTGCTGTAAGTCGGGGACAAGCTCGGTCAGACGGATGATCCGCTGAACCTGTCTGCCGCTTTCGCCTGTTTCCGCACCGACGATATCGGCAGCTTCCGACTTTCCGACAACTTGTCGGGAAGTTAAATCATGTCGTGCGCCTTGCCGTTTTATAGCTTCCAGTTTCATCCGATAGGCGGCTGCACGTTCGCTGGGAAGAATTTCTTCCCGCTGTATACAGGAATCAATGAGGTCAATGATTGCCTGATCGTCGTCCAGTTCACGGACGATGGCAGGGACAGTCTCCATTCCGGCAACCGTACAGGCTTTCACTCTGCGCCTGCCGTCGATGATTTCATAGCCGTACTCTGCGGGGCGGACGATGATGGGATGGATGATTCCTCGGGTACGGACACTTTCGATAAGTTCCCACATGGCATTGTCGTCACGCAGTTTGACGGGGTGAGCAGGGCAGGGGTGCAGTAAATCCAGAGGGAGATATGCAATCGTATCGGCTGTCATTTTGAATTCCTCCATATCCATAAAAATAAGGCCAAAACACTTCCCGTTTCGACAGGTTATGTCCTAGCCCTATTATATAGATTTCATTTGAGAAAATCCCGCGCATCACGCCGAACCGGAGGGCTTCCCTCACCGTAAATCCGAACGCACCTCCGGCGGCCGCACGCGGTGTGAACGCGCACCGGACAATGTCTCCGAAAATTTCCGGCAGAAGCGGCAGATTTCCGCACAGAATCACAACCGCAAGCAGCATATATCCGGCGGTCAGCGGCGGCATGAGCTTTGCCGTGATCTTCTCGATCTTCCGGCTGCCGTACAGGATGGAGGCGATCACCAGTGTGCCGAGAATTACGCCGCAGGGGAGCCGGTACGGTCCGGGAAGGACACAGGCCGCCGCATTCGCCTGGATGAGGTTCCCGGTAATCAGCGAATTCAGACAGCAGAGGACGGCAAATCCCCCGCCGAGTGCCGCCGCAAGGGAATACGGCAGTTTCCCCGACGAGGTCAGTCCGTCCCGGATGTAGTACATCGCTCCGCCGCAGAACGTCCCGTCCTTCCGCTGACGGAATTTCACGGCAAGATACACCTCCGCGTACTTCACAACCATTGAGATCACCGCACCTGCCCACATCCAGAAAACCGCTCCCGCTCCGCCGGAAATCAGCGCGGACGCAACCCCCGTGATATTGCCCACGCCGAGCGTTCCCGCCAGTGCCATCGACAGTGCGGTGAACGGTGTGCTTTTCGAATCCGTCGGCGAATATGCCGGCGAATCCGCTGGTGAATACGCCGGCGAATCCGCTGGCATATTCGCCATGTGGTCGGTCAGCGCGTGAACGAACGATTTCGGATGAAAAAGCCGTGCGGGACGGATGAACGGAAACAGAAAAACGGCGGCGGCAAACAGAAA
Source organism: Oscillospiraceae bacterium (assembly GCA_015065295.1). GTDB lineage: Bacteria > Bacillota > Clostridia > Oscillospirales > CAG-272 > UMGS1696. Next base: position 1,294 of record SVQN01000127.1, on the reverse strand, counting down.
CGCCGGTGTGAGGAACGAACCGAAACTTTCTGCCAGAAAAGCAAGAATTCCCATGAGAATCTCCGATAAAACATTGACTTTGTCCGGTAAATCCGATATAATGTAATATTATAACCTGTAAAAAACAGACGGCATTCTATCCATATTCCAACGGAGGAACGTTCATGTCTTTTAAAAAATTATTCCATAGAATCCTCACGTCCGCACTCCTGACCGGGGTGTTTCTGCTCGCTTCCTGTTCCGCAGAGGAAGTGCCGGAGGAAACCGCCGTGCAGACGGAAGAAGCGGCGATGGAAACCACAGCGGCACAGCTTGCCGTTCCGGACGACGAGTACATCCTGAATTATAAAGTAACTCCTGCGGATGCAGGCTATATCTCCGGCATTGCCTCACAGACCCTGTTGGAAGGGGAACACAGTACCACGGTGGAAGCGGTTGCATCTTCCGGGTATCAGTTTGTCGAGTGGAGCGACGGGGAGAAAAAGGCCGTTCACCGGCCGATGACGGTCGCGGAAAGCCAGACGGTGTACGCCATTTTTGAACAGGTGATCGACTCCTGTCCGGTCGTCTACATTACCACCGACGGCGGCAAATCGGTCGAATCCGACTGGCGGACAGTGGACTGCACGATCAGTCTGGACAATATCGAAAAACGCTACCTCGTGACGGAAGAAACCGCGACGATCAAGTGCCGCGGGAACGCGTCGATGGGATGGCCGAAGAAGTCCTATACCATCAAGTTCACGGAAGGGCAGAAGCTCGGCGGTCTCGGCGAGGGCAAGAGCAGAAACTGGGTTCTTGTCTCGAATCACTGTGACCAGTCCCTTCTCCGCAACCACGCGGCGTTCTGGCTCCAGCGGAACATGGACGGGATTGAATGGGCACCCGACTGCCGTCCGGTGGATGTCTACCTGAACGGCGACTACCGCGGGAACTATATGCTGATCGAAAAGGTCACGGTCAACGAGGATCGCGTGAACATTCAGAATCCCAAGACCGATCCGTCCCTCGAAGCCGATTTCATGATCGAACTGGACAACTACGCGAACAAGGCGGGCGAAAAGGGCATCGTCTGGTTCACCGCGAAGAGTTTCCCGTACGAAATCCGCGGCGAGGACAACCTGACCGCCGAACGGTGCGAATACATCGACCAGTGGGTGACGAACGCCTATGTGACCGCCTGCGACGGAACCGAAGAAGAAATCCGCGCGGTTCTCGATATCGACTCGCTCGTGGACGTTTACCTCGTCGAGGAAATCATGAAAAACATCGACTGCGGCTGGTCGAGCTTCTT
>SVQN01000044.1 GCA_015065295.1 Oscillospiraceae bacterium | reverse complement strand
CTCGGGAAAACCTTTTTTAAGGAAAAAGGTTTTCCCGAACCCTTTCCAAAAACCTTTTTATATAAGAAGGGGGAATTGATTTATTCGATATCAATAGATTATTATATCACGGATTGTGTGGTCTGTCAATGAAAAAGTGGAAAATACGCCGGAATCACACAAAAAGCGGACAGAGGGGACTGTCCGCTTTGGATTGGTTTATTCGTCGCGGTAAGTGATGGTTATGCTTCCGTTTTCGACGGTGACATCGGCATATCGTCCGAATGCGGGAAGTCCCGTGAGCGATGCGGACGTAACTCCTTCGGGGAGCTTCGGTTCGGCGGAGATGGTTTTCGTGTCAACATTATAGGAAATCCCCATCAGGCCGAACACAAACGCGCCCATGCAGGCATACGATACTTCCGGATATTCCCGGCGTTTCAGTTCCGGCGAAGTGAAATGACGGAGCCAGTGTTCGCCGCGCTCCGGCTGACCGTAACGGTAGAAAATTTCGGAGAGATAGGAGCCGCATTCCACGATGATCCCGTTGATGCCGCGTTCGTGCAGGCGGTCGAGCGTGATCGCGCGTTTGCGTTCGTCGGAGACGGTGTCAAAGTAAAGAACCCATTCCGACGCGATGTGGGAAATATGCCGGAAGGAACCGTCCGGACGTTTGGTGTAGAAGAAACGTCGGTCGGATTCGTCCCACCAGCGGTCGATCTCCGCAATGATGCTTTCCGACCACTTTTTATACGGCAGCCCGTTTTCGCCGCGGAGTTCGCAGATTTCGGCATAAGCGGCCATCCCGGCGGCTTCAGCGGCAAGAAGGTCGATCATCTGCGCGGAACCGCTGCCTTCGCCTTCTTCATAGGAAGGAATCCCGCGGCGTGTCCCGGAGCCTTCGGGAATCCCGTCGCCGTTAGTGTCCCATTTTTTGATGTACTGATCGACGGTCAGGCGGTAGAAGCGGAGAAAATCCTCGCTTTCGATGTAATCGCGGTCGCCGGTCAGCTTGTACATCCGCAGGCACGCCGCCAGCAGGTCAAAGTTTGCGGGAAGATTGTACCAGAAATCGTCGTCCGACGTATAATCCACGGGGGCGGGACGGTAATACCGGTCGATTTCCCAGAAGCAGCAGTAGTCCCGGCTGGCCGCAATGGACTGCACAAACCGGAGCAGCATATTCTTCGTATGACGTTCCAGACCGAGCGCATGGGCACCGTTCGCCTGATGGCATACATCGCGGATGCAGAATGCCTCCCGTTTCGGCAGAGCGGCTTCGTACCAGAGTCCGACAAGATCGCCGCCGTGGTGACTGTACGCCAGAGCCTGTTCCTTCGCCCATGCGAATCCTTTATTGAGTTCACTGTCGTTTGACGTAAAACCGATGGTTCCGATGGTATTCATTGGGTGAGAATCCTTTCGTTTTTTCTTTTATTATACTATAAAAAAGATGAAGATTTCAAGAAAATCCTTATTTCCGGTAATCCCGGATCATCTCATCTGCGGAAGTCATTCCAAGTTCCAGTACCGCGCGGTAGACATCCATGCTGTGATACTGTTCAAACGAATACAGCCCCCGTCCGATCAAATCCCGCTTGATCTGTGCGATGATCTCTTTTTTCTCCGGCGCATCCGCCAGCTTCCCGGAAATGCCGCCGCAGAATTGCTCCGCTTTCGTGATCGTCTCCTCATCGAAGAACCAGATGTCGAAATTCCAGAGTTCCCCGCCGATGTATGCTTCCCAGCCGTGGAACCAGACCGTTTTCCCTTCGTCCGTGATTTCTTCCTTTGCCTCATACCATACCGGACAGAACGTTTTCAGCACATAGTTCGTCAGCGCGTATAATTTTTCGAGATTCATCCCGTCGTTCCGCACATCAATGTCAATGTCGTTCCACGCCATGATGTCCATCCGGTAACTCCCGATCGGATGCACTTCCCCATACCTCGCCAGTTCCGCAAGCAGTCCCGTATCGTCCAAAATTTTCTCCGCCCGTTCCCGCAGTTCTCCCGATTTCAGCATAACATCATCCAATCCATTTAATTTATAAGTTTTTGAAAAATGGGGTGACAAGTTGCTAAAGCAACTTGGGGAAAAAACTTTTTCAAAAAAGTTTTTTCCCCACGAAACCCTATTTACTTAACAATCTCAACACCTTCGGGAACGATGCAGGTCGCGTTGTCCTTGGTGATTTCGATTTTGATGTCGCCATAGGGGGTCGGGTAGGTACCCTTCGCCCATTCGAGTCCGGCGAGATTCGGTTCAAACTTGATCTTTTTGCAGCCCGGTTCGACTACCTTGATGCCGAGGACGTTCGCTGCGAGGTACGGTGCGGGACCGGATGCCCAGCCGTGGCACAGGCTGTGGCGCAGCTTGACATAGCAGTATGCGCCGAAGTCGCCGTGGATGTCCTTCTTTCCTTCCGGAACGGGTTCGTCGATCGGTGCAGCATTGTCGAGCCAGTCGATGTTGAAGTCTTCCCAGAACGTCGTCGCGCCCATTTCGATCATCTTGCCCCAGTAATCGCGGATGATGTTCAGTGCCGCTTCGTATTCGCCGGCTTCCGCACACGCGCAGAGCGTGTAGTAGCCGAGGAACGTGGACAGACCTGCCGCGCCGCCCGGGCCGATGACCTTGTCAAACATTTCCTTCGGATCACTGATGCCGCCGATGGCGAGAAGAGCCGCCGGCTGCTTTGCGGTCGGAACCGGCTTGTGCGCGAGGAGCTTGTCCGCCGCGATGTAGCATTCCGCCGCCGTTTCGGTTTCGCCGAGAATCTTCATGATGTCGCCGCCGCGCAGAAGTGCCAGACGGAGCAGACCCTGAAGACCGCAGTGCTTTTCGTTCGGCAGATCGTTCGTCGGCCAGTCGAAGAAACGGCCTTCCGGCAGAATTTCCGCGCCGTTTTCGTCGATATACGTCATGTAGCGGGTCAGAAGTGCCTGGATGTAGTCCTTCTGTTCCTTGAGATAGTCATAATCGCCGGTTCCCATGTACCATTCGTAATGGCAGAGCAGCCACCACAGATTGTACGCGGAAATGCCGTTCATGGACACGTCGGTCGGGGTAACGTCGCGCACGAGGTCGAGGGACTTCGGAACCACTTCGTTCGCGCCGAATACGGCAAAAATGGTTGCAAGCTCGGTGTTCATATCGCCCGCCCATACGAGACGGTCGCGCTTGATGCCGTCCCAGAGGTACCGCTGCATATTCAGATGCACGGTGTATGCGGCAGTGTCGTAAATTTTGTTGAGCAGGGGATCGCTGCACTCGAAGGAACCACGGTATTCGATGTCGCGGTAAACGAGAGTCGCGGTGATGCAGCGGATCTGCATGAACATATTCGGGGAGGTCAGCTCAACGTAAGCAAAGCGGAAGCCGCTTTCGTTGGTTTCGTTGGACGCCCACGCGCCGGAACCGGTCTTGATGTCGCGGTTGGCATGGTCGTTGGTGGGGTTCTTGTCCGTTTCGGTGATGGGGGTCATCGCTTCGGAAACGCTTTCGCCGAGACGGATGGTGTAGTCGGCGTACTTGCCGTTCATCGACCATACGGAAACGGTGAGCGTACCGTGGAGTTCACGGCCGAAATCCACGAGAACGCCGGCGTTTTCGGTGGAATTGCGGTTGTCGAGGGTACACTGGTCGTGATAACCGTAGATGGCAACCTGCGCGGGTTTGTAGTCGGTAAGGTACTGGCTTCCGGTGACCTTGCCCTTGGTGAGAACGACGCGGGTCGGGAAGAGTACCTTGCGGCTGCGCTCGTCGTCGATGCCGTGGAGATTGAATTTGTCCTGAAGTTTCATGATAGTTTCCTTTCGGGGGATATGATATTTATATTTATAATATTTCTCAACGTAAAAATCAAGTTTTTGCTTCCTGTGCCAGCAGCTTCAGCGCATCGTAAATCCCGCTCAGCGGAATAATCTCCGCGCCGGATTCCTTCAGCGTCTCCTCGTTTTTCAGTACCGCCCGTTTCGGCAGGGCGATTTTTGTGAATCCGAGCCGGAACGCTTCGTTCACGCGCTGTTCGATCGACGCAACCGTGCGGAATTCGCCCGACAGACCGACTTCGCCGAACGCAATCACGTCATCCGGTACGGGAATATCGCGGAGCGACGAAATCATCGCCAGACACGCGGCCGCGTCCACGGCAGGTTCGTCGAGCCGCAGACCGCCGATGACGTTCAGATACACGTCGCACGCGGAAAATTTCAGCCCGAGTCGCTTTTCAAGGACGGCGAGCAGGAGGCACATCCGGTTGTAGTCGATCCCGTTGGCGGTTCGTCTGGGTGCCGGAAAGACGGTCGGCGTGACGAGTGCCTGAATTTCCGCGATCAGCGGACGGCTTCCTTCCATAATACAGACCGCGCAGCTTCCGCTGACCCCGGTGGGACGTCCTTCGAGAAGCATCGCGGACGGATTGGCGACTTCCTCCAGACCGTGCTCCGCCATTTCAAAAACACCGATCTCGTTGGTCGAACCGAACCGGTTTTTGATCGCACGGACAATCCGGTGCGGCTGACGGCGGTCGCCCTCGAAATAAATCACCGCGTCTACCATGTGTTCCAGCACCTTCGGCCCGGCGATCCCGCCTTCCTTGTTGACGTGACCGACGATCAGCACGGACGCGCCGTCGGTTTTCGCACGGCTGATAAGCAGGGACGAGCATTCGCGCACCTGCGTGACGCTGCCGGGGGTGGAAGTGAGGTCATCGGAATAGATCGTCTGGATGGAGTCCACGATCATGATGTCCGGCTTGATTTTGTCGTATTCGGTCAGAATGTGGGAGATGCTCGTCTCGGTCTGGACGTAGAGGAATTCCGCGTCAACGCCGAGACGTTCCGCGCGCAGTTTGAGCTGTCCCTTGGATTCTTCTCCGGAAACGTATAACACCTTGCAGGAATTGCCGATCTGTCCGCAGAGCTGCATGAGAAGCGTGGATTTGCCGATGCCCGGTTCGCCCGCCAGAAGAATGACGGAACCTTCGACAAGTCCGCCGCCGAGAACGCGGTCGAGCTCGCCGATGCCGGTGCTGTGGCGGAGATACTCGGGGATATCGAATTCCCGGAACTTTACCGCGCGGCTGTGTTCGGGCATTGCGGCTGCGGCACGGGTCGGGGAATTCGACACGGCAGAGGATTTCGCGGGTACGGCGTAGGTTTCCTCGACAAAGGTATTCCACGCATTGCACTGAGGGCATTTGCCGAGCCATTTGGAACTCTGGTAGTCGCATTCGCTGCACACGAACACGGTTTTTGGCGATTTCATGGGTACGTCTCCGGTTGATGTTGATTCTTATGGAATATTATAGCGTAAATTCACGGGTTTATCAATGCTTTAGCGCAAAAAAGTCAGGAATCTTTCCCGCTGCGGAAAAACTTTCGGACAGAAAATTGACACGAATCAAAAAATATGTTAATATGGTATATACTCATAAATACTTATCGTTTCAGCAAAGGAATCAATCCCATGAACCACACCAAACGCATTCTCACCATCCTCCTTGCCGGACTTCTTGCCGCCGGACTTGTATCGTGCAGCAGCGGAGGAACCAACGAAGAAACCGCTTCCGCCGACACCGCCGGACAGATTTCCGCTGACACTGCCGAAGAACCCGTGGAAATCCCCGAAGAACCGAAGGGCAACGGACGTTCTGAAGTGAAAGACTCCCTTCCCGAAACCATGGATTTCGGCGGTACGGAGGTCCGTGTCTTCTCCCGCGGCGGCGACAAGGATACGCTGATGGAATTCAGCGCGGAAGAAATGACCGGCGACGTGGTCAACGACGCCGTGTTCACCCGGAATCTCGCCGTTCAGGAACGTCTGAATGTCAAAATGAATCTCATTCTTGACAATACACTGTCCCGTCACAGCGGTGCGGGAAACACCATCCGCGCATCCGTTACGGCAGGCTCCGATGACTATGATCTGATCGGCAACGCCATGTACAACACCATGCCGCTTGTCGTTGACAATATGTTTCTCCCGCTGAACACGCTTCCATATCTCGATTTCGCGGCTCCGTGGTACAATCAGGCATTCCTTGAAACCACCAACCTGAACGGGAACAACTACGTCCTCATGGGCGAACTCAGCCAGACCATGATTTCCGGCACGTTCTCGATGTTCTTCAACAAAACGCTGTACAACGAATACTACAACGGCACGGAAAACCTGTATGACATCGTCAATGAAGGGGAATGGACGCTCGACAAAATGGCCGCCCTCTGTGAACCGATCTACACCGACACCAACGGGGACGGCATTGCCAACGAAGGAGACACGTTCGGACATTTCTTCACCGACACCAAGACCCTCGGGGCAGACTCCTTCTTCGGAGCGGCCAAGATTGATTATCTTGAAAAAACGGACGACGGCACCTACATTTACAACGGTACCAGCGACCGGATGGTCGAATTCACCGAAAAAATGCACAAGCTGTTGTTCGAAAATAACAATACCCTGCGTACGCCCAACAACAACGACCAGATCATGGACACCATGAAAAACCACGAAACGGTCTTTACGACGTGGATGCTCTCCGGTATCGACTATCTGCGCGACATGAACGACGACTTCGGGATCATCCCCATGCCGAAGCTGAACGAAGCGCAGGAGAACTACACCTCCTATATCCATGACGGCAGCTCTGCCTTCACGATCCCCGTCACCGCGCAGAATACGGAAGTTACCGCCGCGTATCTCGAAGCAATGAGCGCGGAATCCTACCGTCTCGTAACGCCCGCTTACTTTGAAACCGCAATCAAGGCGAAATATTCCCGCGACAGCGAAACCTCCCAGATGCTCGACCTGATCGTCAGCGGCGTATATCTCGATTATTCCTACATCTACGGTCAGAGCCTCAGCACCCCGATCGACACGATCCGCGGTATTCTTGCCGACGCGACCTCCTGCGAAAACGCGCAGTCCAAACTGAAAAGTTTTGAAAAGGCAACGCTCAAGGGTTTCGACAGAATTCTTAAAAATTATCAGGATTTACTGGATTAAATTAATTTTCTCTCACCCGGAGGTATTCCTATGTACAACCGTCTCTCCGACGTGCTTGCCGGATGCGAAGCCAACTATATGCTTCCCTTCTACTGGCAGCACGGCGACCACACCGACACCATCCCCGAGGAAGTCGAACGCATCTATCAGAGCGGATGCCGCGCACTCTGCGTGGAATCCCGCCCGCACCGTGATTTCTGCGGCGACGGCTGGTGGCGCGACATGGACATCATTCTTGCCGAATCCGAAAAGCGCGGCATGAAGGTCTGGATTCTCGACGACGACCACTTCCCCACCGGTCATGCGGTCGGACAGATCAAGAATCACCCCGAACTCCGCAAATGGCAGCTCGTTGAACGCCATGTGGACGTGATGGGTCCTCTCACCGACGCGCTTCTGACCGCCGATGCGGGAAATCCCGACCACATTCTCCTTGATGTCTACGCGTATCCGCGCGTTCCCGCATCCGAATCCGAAATTCTCGAGGACTGCCGCCCCGAACCGATCCGCCTGACCGACGGCGTGTCCGGCAATTTCGTACAGTTCTCCGTCCCCGAAGGATGCTGGCGTATTTTCTTCCTCTACAAATCCCGCAAGGGTACCCGTCAGACCGAATACATTGATATGCTCCGCGAGGAATCCGTGCGCGTGCTGATCGACGCGGTGTACGAAGCGCACTGGGCACACTACGCGAAATATTTCGGAAACACCATCGCCGGGTTCTTCTCGGACGAACCCTCGCTCGGCAACGACTGGTACGGCTCGCATTCCAACGATTACGGAATGTACAACCGCCGCGTCGGTATGCCCGGTCTTGCTCTCCCGTGGAACGACCGCATTCCCGGCATGATGTCCGAATCCGTCGGCTTTGACGTATCCGCGTACCTGCCCGCGCTGTGGTTCGGTCTCGGCGAAAACACCGAAATCCTCCGCCACGCCTACATGGACGCCGTAACAAAGCTCTACCGCGACTGCTTCACCCGTCAGCTCGGCGACTGGTGCGAAGCGCACGGCGTCCAGTACATCGGCCACATCATCGAGGACATGAACGCGCACGCACGTCTCGGATGCAGTGCCGGTCACTATTTCCGTTCCCTCGACGGTCAGCACATGAGCGGCATCGACATCGTTCTCCATCAGATCATGCCCGGCATGACCGATTTTGTCCACACCATGAGCGGCTTCGGCAACAACGCCGATCCCGCGTTCTTCGATTACGTTCTCGCCAAGCTCGCCGCGTCGTTCGCCCACATCGGTACGCAGACGGAAGGCCGCGCGATGTGCGAGGTCTTCGGTGCCTACGGCTGGGCGGAAGGTACGCCTGCGATGAAGTGGCTGCTCGACTATCTCCTCGTGCGCGGCGTGAACTATTTCGTTCCTCACGCCTTCTCTCCCGCGTTCCCCGACCCCGACTGTCCGCCGCATTTCGGTGCCAACGGTGCCGACCCGCAGTTTGAAGGCTTCTCGAAGCTCATGACCTATACCAACCGTGTGGCGCATCTCCTCACCGGCGGTACTCACCGTGCGGACGCGGCAATCCTCTATCACGCGGATGCGGAATGGATGGACCGCGACGGCGACGCGATGCTCACGCAGGTTCCCGCAAAAATGCTGTACGACGCACACATCGACTTCGATATTCTCCCCGCCGACTGTTTCCTCGCTCCGGAAGACAGCGGAAGCCGCATTTTCCATGCGGAAGCAAAGGACGGAAAGCTCTGCGTCGGCGCACAGACCTATCAGTGTCTGATCGTTCCGGCAGCGGCGGTTCTTCCCGCAAAGCTCGAAGAAGCTCTCGAAACCCTCAAGGACGACGGCGTTCTGATCTTCCGCATGAAGCCGGACGGAAACGACGATCTCCTGCCCGCGCTGAACGTCCTGCTCGACCGCGGTGTTATCGTGGACGGCGGATTCCCGAAACTCCGCTGCTGCCATTACACCGCCGGCACATCGGAAATTTATATGTTCGTGAACGAATCCGTTGCGGACGAAATCCACACGACCGTAACGCTCGCGGATGCCGCCGACATGGACGGATGCGTTCTGCTCGATCTGCTGAACGACGACACGGCCGTTGTAAAAACATCCTGTGGAAAACTCCGTCTTGATCTGGCTCCCTATCAGTCTGTAATCGCGGTCTTTGACCGGGAAACGATCGGCGTAATGGGTCTCGCCGAAAAGAAGGCATGGACATCCGCAGGGGAAGCCGACCTGACGTTCAAAATTGAGACTGCGCCGTACACAAATATGGCCGATTACACCGTCTTTGCGGAAAACGTAAAGTCCTGTGCTCTGCCGAACATTACCGACATCCGGAACAATCCGGACTTCTCCGGCAGAATCCGCTACACCTGCACGTTCGACAAACCGGAAGATGTCACCGGCATCGACCTCGGCACGGTCGGACAGACCTCGCACCTGTGGTGCAACGGCATCGACTGCGGCATCCGCGTCTGCCCGCCGTACCGCTACGATCTGACCGATGCTCTCCGCGCCGGCGAAAACGAGCTGGTGATCGAAGTCTCGAACACCCTCGCCAACGCCATCCGCGACGGTTTCTCCGGCTACATGGCGATCCCCGCCTCCGGTCTGACCGGCGGAGTAACGTGGATGAAATGAGGTTTTCCAGGGGAAGGAACTTTTTAAAAAAAGTTCCTTCCCCTGTAGTTACACAAAGTGTAACTACGCCCATCTTCAAAAAATTTTAAACAAAAAAGAAAGACAAAGTTTGTGCAAATTGTTTGTAAGAAAAAAATGTCTGTCTAGCGTACAGCCATTTTGACTTCCGATTTGCAGATACTTTGTCTTTCTTTTTTGTCCAAAAGTTTTTGCGAAGGGGTGCGGGGAGGTGCTTTTTTCAAAAAGCATCTCCCCGCGTTCCTCACCCCACAAAATACGCCACCGCCGCGACGATCACGGCGACAGAGATGACTCCCCAGAAAATCGGCGGAAGATAGTTTACGAAACCGGTTCGTCCGCTTGCTTTTATGTCCAGATACTGGAGGACGGGGATCGCGCAGAAGCACACGGCATATACCGGCAGAAGCACCGACAGCGTCAGTACCTTCGCGTACAGATACAGAACGCCGAGGAGCACGCAGACCCCGCAGACCGCCAGTTCCACCGCACGGTATTTCGTGAACGGCCGCACATTCGGCACGGTCTGAAACCGATCCTCCGGTATGTTTTTCTTTTGATCGCTCATAGACTACCTCCTGATTCGCTGATAATGAGAACGCTTTTCCGCAAGCTGACGCTGACGTTCCCGCTGTTCACGGCGTTCTTCCACATCATGACGGATCAGAAGCACCGCCGCGCTGACGGAGAAAAGAAACACGATCACGGACACCACGACGATCATTTCGTAATTCACCGGAACCTCATCCGCCGCCGGGGATGCGGCAAAAACGTCCGCCAGTTCCGCAGGAGTCAGCGTATTGCTGTACGCCCGCACGGAGGACAGATCGAGGTAAACGTCATGATCCGCGTAGACCATGATGCCCATGAAGTCCACCTGATCGCGGTGTTCGTATTTCGTCAGGTCGCAGACGTAGGTCAGCACCTGTTCGGGAACCGCCTCGCTCACCTTGAATTCGGCACGCCGGTCGTCCGAACCGATCAGGAATACGACCTTGCCGCTTTCGTGACCGTCTCCCATGATGAAGCCGGGATGGTTCATCGCAAAGGTGAATTCCAGATAATCGACTTCGCTCAGATCGACCGTGCGCGACAGATTGCGGAGAGAAATCCCCGCCGCCATGCCCGTCTGTGCAAACATATCCGAATTTTCTTCCGAAGAAACCGCGGAACGGAGAACCCGCGCATACCGTTCGGCATCCGGTTCGCTGAACAGATCGCTGTATACGGTCAGACAGGACGAAACGCCGCCGCCCGCAATCCACCCGAGCGGATGGAAGCTGTTCGTGAAATCCCATACGGCGGTCTGCGAAACGGTGCGTGCCAGTTGATCTGCCGCCGCAGAGATCGGAAGTGCCGCAAAATCAGCGACCGAACGTCGGCCGGATGCCGTTTCCGGACTGCTTTCCGCGTGCTTGAGATACGAATAAAATTCATGATCCAGGTGGGAATTCAAACGTTCCAGCGAAAGAAATACCGCGCGCGCGCGTGTACTTCCGCACAGTTTGGCGAGCATTTCCGCCAGATATTCACTGTAGCTGTCAAGTTCCGGCGTATTGCGGAACCCGAGCAGGGTTGTTTCATAGGAAGGTTCATAATAATACATGACCGCCGCGCAGCCGTCAACTGCCAGTTCGTCGGTAAGCTGGTTGATCCGTCTTGCCGCACCGGGCGTATCGGAAAATTTCGCTTCCGCCGACAGTGCATCGCCGGACAGGAATTCCACCCCCAGAATTTCGGTCAGGCTGTCCGTGCAGTACATCATCGCCCACGGCACCGTTCCCATTCCTTCCAGACAGGAGGACATGAGAACCGTCAATGTCTTGGGGTCGATCGAACGGAATCCGCCGGTATCTTCGGACGCATCCGGTACCGCGCGGAACGGAAGAACGATCAGAATATCCTCAATTTCCGAAGCGGCGGTATGATAGGCAATCCGGCAGAGTTCCGCCAGTTCATGAGCGTATACGGCGGCATTCCGGTCGTCCGCGCCGCCTCCGGTCAGCTGACCGAGATTGACCGCGTCGCCGAGGATCAGACCGCTGATTCCGTCATAACGGCGGCAGAGATACCGGATCGCAGCCGTATAACAAGTTCGGGCTTCCGGCGTTCTGGGACTGACGGCATACGCCTGTGCCCCCGGTTCCTCGTAGGTCAGTCCGGGAATCATGCTCTCCGACGTAAGCCGCAGGTACACTTCCAGTCCCGCGGAAATATAGAAATTAATCTCGCTGTCCAGTTCCCGCAGGAACGTGAGGCTCATCGGGACTTGCTCCAGCCTCGTGCCGAAGACATTTCCGCCGTCCTCCGCGCGTTCGGAACGGTAAACCGTATAGGACAGCACCGCCGACGTATCTGCGTCCTGTGCCTGCGGGCCGGTCAGCAGACGATCCAGCGGAACTTCCACGATGACATGGGAAACATTGGATTCAAACACACCGACCTCCGCCGCGTCGTACAGCCCCATATTGGACACAAGCTGTTCGGGAAGATCCGACGCATGGGGGTAAACCGGCGCGGACAGGGGCAGAAGACCGTCGGTGTCCGTCACCAGAGCGGCAAAAAAGCGGTATGTATCGGCCAGATACGGGTAAGCGGACAGGTCGGCGGTGTAGTCGAACCGTGTGGACAGCTTTGCCTGTCCGATTTCAACTGCCGTACTCAGATCATTGCTCGTCCAGCCGGGAATGGCATAAAAATGAAGAGCCGCGTCGCCGTATTTTTTCACGGCGTCCCGTTTCATCTCGCCGGAGAAGACCACGGACGTTCCGGTGCGTTTCAGGGACGTTACCCGTCCGAGATCGGGATTTCCCTCGACTTCCAGATAGTTCTCGGAATGCAGGCGGATCGAATCCAGTTTGAAGTAGACATCGCAGACGATGCTGTCGAAGGTCAGCGTAAACGATTTCAGACGATCCGCCATATCCACCGGCACGGCATAGGAGCCGGAATCCGTTCCCGCGCCGGCGGCGAGATTGATTTTGGTCACATACAGGTCTTCGTTTTCGTATTCGATCCCCACGGTAAGGCTGCCGGACTGAATCCGTGAAAGACCGATCTCCAGGAACGCCTGTGAACCGAGCAGAGGCTGTTCGGCAAGGACAAACGAACCGTTCAGTTCAAGCTGTCCGCGGTCATCGGGACGTGCCGCACCGCTGCGGATGGCAAAGGTACCGGTCTCTCCGGTCAGCGAATTGGTGAGGTAACGATCCACGAAAGCGAACCCGTCGGTATTTTCCGTCTGCACATACGGGTTGGTCAGACGGAGAACATTCGGAGGAGCGGACGGATCGTAGGTCAGCGTAATGGTGAGCTGCTCCGTATCGCCGCGTCCTTCAAATCCGGAAATATCAAAGCAGAGGAGGTTCCACCAGATGCTCTGCTGATCGAATTCTCCCTCCGGTATCTGCAGTTCGGTCTGGGAAACGGCGCAGTTTCCGTCAGAATCGGTCAGTTCCAGTTCCACGCCGATCGGAGACGGGCTGGCAAATTTGGTCGTGAAGCCGATCCCGAAGCAAAGGACGCGGTAATCGGACAGATCGTCCGCCATTTCCAGCGTAAACGTGGTCACGCCGTCGCATTCATCGGTATCGAGGATGGCATACGCGGTACAGCTTCCGTTGCGGATATGCCGCTTGACGTGCATGGCATCGCCGAGGAAATCCCACGGAGCGGTCATATCGAGCCGCCGGATGCCGTCTCCCGGCTCGGGAGCGAACACATCGGTTTCACTTCCGGTATATCCCGCCTGTGCATACGACGCGATGGGCGTCACCGCTGCGGAAACGGGGATGGAAAAGAGAGAGACTGCCGTACCGACAATCAAAAGGGTATACAGAATTTTCAGAAAAGATTTCACCGATGATGTCACTCCTTTCGGCTGAGATAGGGGAACATTGGGGAAAAACTTTCCGGAAAAAGTTTTTCCCCTTTTCAAAAACGTTCAAATTAAGACACAGGATCGGATTCTTCAGTTCAGTTCGCAGAAAATCACATCGTCGTCGGTCAGGCGGTGCGTACATACAACGCCGTTTGCTTCCACGGTGACGGTATCTGCCGCCGTCTTGCTGACACGGCGAAGGGTATATTTCTGGATTTCACCGTTGCACCACTGGCAGTCCACAGTGTAGCCGCCGCGAACCGCGATGCCGGTGAATTCGCCGGACTGCCAGTCGGGAGAAGACGGAAGTGCGGGCAGGAGAACAACGCGTCCGTCGTGGCTCTGCACGAGCATTTCCGTGAAGGCTGCCGTGCCGCCGAAGTTGCCGTCGATCTGGAACGGCGGATGGTTGTCGAACATATTCGGAAGCGTGGAGCGTCCGAGGAGCTTGTTCAGATTGTCGAGACAGCGGTCCCCTTCTCCCAGACGTGCGAAGAAGAGCGTGATCCACGCGCGGGACCAGCCGGTATGTCCGCCGCCCGCTGCCAGACGGCGTTCGAGCGTTCTGCGCGCACCCTCCATGAGTTCGGGCGTGGAATTTGTGATCTGTGCTGCGGGATGGAGGGCGAGCAGGTGTGAAACGTGGCGGTGACCCGGTTCCGGCTCTTCGTAATCTTCACTCCATTCCATGATCTGGCCGTGCTTGCCCAGCTTGATAGGCGGCAGCTTCGCGGATTTTTCACGGAGAACCTCGGCAAAGTCCGCGTCGCGTCCGAGCTTTTCGCAGGCATGGACAGTCATGGCGAACAGTTCGCGGATGATTTCATTGTCCATGGTCGGACCGGCGCAAATGGCGATATTCTTTCCGGTCGCAGGATCGGTAAAGTGGTTTTCGGGCGAATTCGACGGGCAGGTGACGAGATAACCGGTATTCGGGTCGGTCACGAGATAATCAAAGAAGAATTCGCACGCGCCGCGCAGGATGTCGTAATGTTCGGCGAGAACGTTCACGTCGCCGGAATAGAGGTAGCGTTCCCAGATGTGGAAGCAGCACCATGCGCCCGCGCACATGAACGAACCCCACGATGCCCCTTCGCCGGGAGCGGTGAAGCCCCACGGATTGGTGATGGTATGGGCAACCCAGCCGTTTGCCTTGTACTGGATCTCCGCGGTACGCTTGCCGTGTTCGGAAATGAAGCGGATATATTCAAGGAACGGCTTCGTGAGTTCCGGCAGATTGCAGGTTTCCGCGAGCCAGTAATTCATCTGGATATTGATGTTGATGTGGTAGTCCCCGCTCCACGGCGTACGGTAGTCTCCTGTCCAGATGCCCTGGAGGTTGGCGGGAAGCACGCAGTTGTAGGACGAGCAGATCAGCAGATAGCGGCCGAACGCAAAATACTTCATGAGAAGACCCGTATCGTCTTCGGCTTCCTTCATGCGGGCGATGCGTTCATCGGTCGGGAGCGCATCCAGTTCGGGATGGGATTTGCCGAGCTTGATCGTGGTGCGGTCCATCATTTCCTGAAGAACCTTCGCACTTTCGTGATAGAGTTCTTCCATTTCCTCGGTACCCGTTCCGTACATTACGTTCACGGTCTTCACGCAGACAGCCAGTGCGTCGTCGGGATTGTTCGAGGGTTTCGGCAGACCGTCGGCACCGGGCTTGACGTAAGTAGTGCGGACATCCATCAGGAAGGAGACACAGCGGGTATCGGCGATGGTGATGCCGGTTTCGTCCGCCGTGACGGTTCCGTCAACGGTCATAATCTTTATGTACACGGCAAATGCGAGAGAATCCCTGAACGCATGGCGGACGGTGATGGAATCGTTCGCGTAATCCACCTTTGCATCTCTGTGTTCATAGGACAGGCGGACGGTGAACGGATTATTCGCGGAATACTCGTGCATCATGCCGCCGCGCGTGAAGGACACATGGGTATGGTTGGTGAATTTCGTATCGTTCACCGTATAAGTAACGGTAACCAGACCGGTTTTGAGGTCAAGCTCGCGGCGGTAATCGGCGGGAATTTCCTCTCCGACACCGATAAATTCGGCATGAAGCTCACCGGCGGTCTGAAAAGAGCCGTAGCAATAGCCCTCTCCGTCGCCGGAATGGCTGCCGTAACCCCGGCAGACCATGTACTTCTGCGTCAGTTCTTCCCCGCGCACATAATCGCGCGCAAAAATAGCCTCGCGGATCTCGCCGAGATGTTCGGCGCATTCGGGATTGTCAGCGGTTTCGTCGAAACGGCCGTCCCACAGAGATTCTTCGCTCAGCTGTACGATATCGTGCTGAAAGCCGCCGTAAACCATGCCGCCGAACCGACCGTTGCCGACGGGAACGGCTTCAACCCACCGGGCAGCGGGCTTTTTCCAGAAAAGTTCCATAATTTCCTCCATTGAATCAGCGTTATCTTAAGTAAACGCTGATTCAATGTAAAAATCGCCGAAAACCGCCATAGATTCAAGCATTTTCGGCGATTTTTTCGAGTTCATCCGCGTTAACTTATCTTTTTCGCTGTAAGCACTGGTATTATTCTACCATAAACCGCGACCTGTGTCAACAAACACAGTATGAACGAAACGAAATGTCCCGCGGATGATGGGAACACACATTGAAAAATGACCGGAACGGTCTTTTTTCTGCCGCTCTTTTTCTACCTTTCCGCTATTGTAACTTCCTGCGGATTGTGCTACAATATTCCCCGGAAATCATCCTTTCGGAAAGTTGAGGAATTCTGTTTATGGAAATGATGGTCAATCTGCACACCCACACCGTCCGCTGCAACCATGCGTCGGGGACGGAACGCGAATACATCGAAACTGCCGTCCGGGGCGGTCTGAAGCGTCTCGGATTCTCCGACCATGCGCCCTACGTTTTCAAGGACGGGTACTACTCCAATTACCGGATGCGTCCGGAGCAGCAGGAGGATTATGTCGCCACTCTGCAGGCACTCCGGGACGAATACAAGGACAAAATCGACATTCAAATCGGCTACGAAGCTGAATATTATCCGGAATTTTTCGAAGCCTTCCTCCGCCAGATCACCCGTTTTGAGGTAAACTATCTCATTCTCGGCCAGCACTTCATCGAAAACGAAATCACCCGCCGTTATTCCGGCGTTACCACCACGGACGAAGACTATCTGAAAACCTACGTCGATCAGACCTGCGAAGCGATGCGTACCGGTCTGTTCACCTACTTCGCGCATCCCGATCTTCTGAATTTCACCGGCGATCCGGCGATTTACGACAAGCACTACGCGCGTCTCATCGGCTGTGCCATCGACCGTAAGATGCCGCTGGAAATCAACCTGCTCGGCATCCGCGAAAACCGTCCGTACCCGCATGAAGCGTTCTTCAGACTGTGCGGCGAGATGGGCGCGGAGGTCTGCATCGGCTGCGACGCACACAGCGCGGATGTGACCGTGGACAAGGCGTCGTTCGCCAAGGCAATGGACATGGCAGAGCGGTACAATCTGGCAGTCAACCACAATCCGACGCTCCGCGAAATCAAGTTCTGACCTCATGAAGTCCAACAAATCGTATATTTACCCGCTTCTCAACCTGATGTGCGCGGTTTTCTTCTCGCTCGGCGGGACGCTCATCAAGCTGGTTCCGTGGGAAGCGATGTCGATCAGTGCGGGACGCGCGATGATTGCGGCAGTGATGCTGCTGATCTATATGCGTCTGCGGCGGCACAGAATTGTACTGAACAAAGCGGTCATCATCGGCGGATGCGCGATCGGATTTTCGAGCATTCTGTACGTTGTCTCGAACAAGCTGACGACGGCGGCGAACGCAATTCTGATTCAGTACACCGCGCCGGTGTTCATTATTTTCTACATCTGGCTTCTGTTCAAGGAAAAGCCGACGAAGCTGGACATTGCCGCGACGGTCATCATCTCGCTCGGGGAAATCTGCTTCTTCATCGACAGTCTGTCGGTCGGCGGGATGCTGGGGAACGTGCTTGCCCTGATCGGCGGCGCGATCTACGCAGTTGTGTTCATGATGAAGCGGTTTGACGGAGCGGACACGCTGTCGTCGGTTCTGATCGGCTGTCTGATCTGCTCGGTCGCGGGTTTCCCGTGGCTCATCAGCGAAACGGAATTCACCCCGGTCTCCATCGGCGGCATTCTCGCCATCGGGATCGTCCAGTACGGTCTCGGCTACATCTGCATGGCGGAAGGTCTCATGGGCACGCCCCCGCTGACCGCCTCCCTCATCAGCATGGTCGAGCCGATCATCAACCCGATCCTCGCCGCCCTCGTCCTCGGCGAACTCCTCACCCCCATGGCTCTCGTCGGCGCGTCCATCGTCATCGTCTCCGTCATCCTCTACAACATTTTGCAGGACAGGATGAAGCGAGTGCGGGATGACGGTTAGGGGGATACGTTGGGGAGGGACTTTTGAGAAAAGTCCCTCCCCAAACCCCTCTTCAAAACCTTTTAAAATAGGGGGACAAATATCGTCTGTGCAATTCCGGTGCATCAAATTTCGTTGGTACAAAGCCTGAGAAAGTCGCTCGCGACCTCGTTACCTCGGCACAGCGGGATGTACAGTAGAAATTTCTTGACAAACAGGACGTTCCTGCCGTCAGCAGACATAACGAAATCCCAACCCCTCCGCGGTCAGCCTATTTTAACTGCCGGCTTGCGCCGGACTTAAATTGGTAGGACAGTCCGCAGCTTTTAGCTGAACTTTAAGAGGAGTCCAGAGGACACTTCCTCTGGTCGCCGGTATTCACAAAGGGGCGGCGACAGAGCCCCTTTGTGCGCCGTCCGCGTAGGACATAAAAATTGAAAAATGACCTTTAGGTCATTTTTCTTCCTTTCAATGCAAACGAACGGTTTGTACTTCCCCAACCGGCTGTAAGCCAATACGAAAAACAAGGAGCATCCCATGCTTATTCATGACGAACGCCTCCCCGGCGAGGACATCTCCGCCGTCCCCGCCGATGCAAAAACCGTGCGCCTGACGCTCACGTCGCAGCATATCCTTACCCGCCGGCTCGAACCCGGTATGTCCATGTTCGGCGATGCGCCCGCCGACAACGGGGAGTTCCCCGAAGGCTTTTCGCCCGATGCCATCGCCACCTTCGACGCGCCTTACGACGACTTCGCCGAAGAAGACGATGATTTTGAAGAAAACGATGATGTTGCCGATGCCGCCGACGAACTCTACCGCCGGCTCGAACAGCTCGTCGAACAGATTACCGCCGAGGACGCGGAAGCCGAGGACGACACCTACGTCTTCAAGACCCTCGCGCAGATGCGCCGCACGACCGACGCGGACGGAAACGAAACCATCGAAATCGAGTACACCGAAGACGATTCGATGGAAAACACCCGCACCATTCTTGCATTTACGCCCGCGCAGAACAACCGCGTCAGCATTATCCACGACGGCCCTGTGATGAGCAGTCTCGTATGCGAACGCGGTGTCCGCCATATTTCCGCTTACAAAACGCCCGTTATGCCGTTTGAAGTCGCGGTTTACGCCAAGCGGTGCGACGCCGATTTCACCTACGAACGCGGCGGCTACATCGAACTCGACTATCTCGTCGAACTACGAGGCATGGACATTCAGCGCACCCGCATGACCATCGACGCGATCTGCTTCGGATAAAGCGGATTTTCTGTGGATTCGCCACAAGATATACCGTCAGCCCATTGACAGAACACAAAATATAGGGTATAATATATCCATCATCCTTCATTTTCTCCTTCCTCCGAAAACCATCCTGCGGCATGACTGTCTGCGGATGGTTTTTCTTTTTGTTTTATTATTGAGACTGAGTATATTTTTAAACGCTGTTATGCTCAAAAAACGTTCGTATTTTCCCTTGACACACTCGGATATTCGTGGTATAATACACACATTCTATCAGGTATTTCCCAAAAACACGAACAGTTGTGCGCCTCAATTATTGTATCAGAAGGGATGGATCGTATTGAAATCGAAACAGAATTACTTTATCAAGAAAACGGAAAAGATCCTCGGTGATCTGGAATCCTGCCGGAATTCCCTTGCCTATCTTACCTCTGTCCGGAACAATGCCAATCTTCCGCCGTACAAGGCAGAAGTCTGCCGCAGGCGCATTCAATCTCTCACGAAGACCCTCGATGCGGCGGAACACGCACTGGCACTTCTCGACCCGGTCGAACGGACGGTGATTGAGGGAATGTGTATCCGCCGGACGCCGGAAGCACTGGAGGATGTCTGCGAGGCGTGCGGACTGGAGAGAAGCAGCGTATACCGGTATCGTACGCGTGCGCTGAAAAAGCTGGCGGCGGCTCTGTATGGCGAAGGGGAGGTGATCTGATGTAGAAAATGATACGGAATCGAAAAAAGTAACAAATTATTTTAAGAAAGGAAATACCATGTCATTATTTTTAGGTCAAAATTTAACCGGCACCAGTCGAAACTGGAAGCATTGGGTATCTGCACTTACACTTACAACGTGTACTCACTGTGCCAAAAATCACGGAAGAATATTTTCGCTTGATGATATTAATTATGAATCTGGTTTTCGCAACAAAGCAAGAATTTTGTTTTCAAACGATGGATTAATTTTTGCCTCATACGACTATTATACTACTTTTTATGAAATCACTAAATAGTTTAAAAACAGGAGTGAATTATGTATAAACACAAAAATCCATATATCATTGACTTTTCCAACGTAAAGTATTATATGGAAATTCATGAAATTATCAAGGAAGCTCTCGATTTTCCCGATTATTACGGCAAAAACTGGGATGCTTTCTGGGACTGTCTGACCGATATGGTGGGAAGACAAACAAATATTGAAATCTACGGTTTCGATACTTTGCAGCAAAAATTCAGTGAAGATGCAAATCTTTTCATTGAAATAATAAAGGAATTCAAGCATTACCGAAATGATAAATATGCACATGAGATTACCATCCGCATCATCGACGGTAATACCGAACAAATTATATAGTATATCCCATGTACGAATACCGTGACCCTTACATCATCGATTTCACCAATGTGAAATACTATCTGCAAGTTCACGAAATCATCAAAGAAGCGCTCGACTTCCCCGATTATTACGGCAAAAACTGGGATGCTTTCTGGGACTGCATCACCGATATGGCAGGCGAGACTGTTCATATCGAAATCTATGGATTTGATGTACTGGAGGAAAAATTTCCGCGTGCTGCCCGCCTGTTGGTCGAATGTCTGACAGAATTCAAACATTATGATGATGACGCATATATCGACGACATCCGCATTTCCATCATTGACGGCAAAACAGAGAGGATTCTGTAAAACTCATCATGACCCCATCTGAACTTTTCAAAAAATACACCTTTCAGTCGAAAACGGCAAAGCAATCATGATCGACTTCAACTGACACAATACAATCTCATACAGACCGTCGGAACGGATTCTGTAACGCAAAAAGGACACCCGGAGGTGCCCTTTTCTATTGCCGGATTGTCCGGATTATTCGCTCATCATGGCTTCGATCAGTCTGCCCAGTACCTTGTTGTACGCTTTTTCGCTCTTTTTGTAGGTGGATGCAAAGTCGGTGCTCTTGCTTATGCCGATGAGGTCGCGGAGGGAGAGCATCATGTTCGACATACCGTAGTTGTAGATATACGCAAAGTCGGTGGTCATGTTGTCGTGGATGAGGTCGAGCATCTGGGACGCAGCGTCGGAAGAGTCGCGGCGGTACTTGGTCTTGAGGATAACTTCAAAATACTGCGGCATGACGTCGTAGTAATAGTTGTACGACAGCTTTTCGAGGATGGCGGTCATACCTTCCACGTTGGTGTTGACGATCGGAATGCAGAGAATCAGCGCGTCGTCATGCACGAGGGAGCTGTAGGATTCGATGGTGTTGTCCACCTTCGGAAGCGGGATGATGGTGAAGTTCGCGTCGGAGTCGCGGATGAGGTCGAGGCGGGAGAACTTTTCGCAGAGGAGCATCGCGCGGTTCTGCGCCAGCATTTCAAAGGTCGGGGTTCCTTCGACATAGTAGGAACCTTCGTTGTTCCAGAGGAAGTTCACGAGGGATTCGACGAACTTGACGGTGGTTTCGTTGTTGAAGGTGATGTAGGGAACACCGTCTGCGTCACGGGAGCATCCGCGCACGCCTGCGGCGATCATGAAGTGGTCAACGTCGCTGCGGGTCCACGAAGCAAAGCCGTAGGAGTCGGCATCGGTGCGCTGACCGTCGCCGTTGGTGTCGATGTACATGGTGCTGACCAGCTCGGACATTTCATCATACGTCCAGTTTCCGTCCAGAACGGTCTGGTAGATGTCATTTACATCGCGGCCGACATCGGTGAGCATATCGGTATTGAGGATCATCATGGACGAACGGCGGATGATATCGGGAGACGCGTCCCCGGCGAGGAAGTAGGTATGGGTATTGTCCACTTCGGTTTCGTCGATGTACTTGTCGTACCACCACGGCGCGTCAAAGTCGATGTAGCCGCCCGCACTGGGATTGAGATTGGCGAAAATATGCTGGGAAACGAGGGGAGCAACCTTCCACTGGGTTCCGTAAACGATATCGTAAACTTCGTCCCCGGCAGCAACGGCGTTCTGGAGGTTCATGGGATCAACGCTGCCGTTGTCGATGAATTCGAACGCAAAGTTGAGTTCTTCCATGACCAGCTGATTGGAGGAGAAAACGGCGTCGTTCAGGAGTTCGCCGGTGGTTTCGGTCGCGGAGATATGGTAGTTGTTGTTCGCGTCACGGAAGCTGAGAACGCCGAGCGTTTCGCCGCCGAGATCAATGTCTGCGGGAACCTTGCATTCGAGGCGGGCGTCTTCTTCGGGTTCTTCTTCCGCGACGACTTCTTCCGCCGCGGGAGTTTCCGCAGAGGGCTGGGTTTCTTCGGGAGCGTTGGTGGTGCTTTCGCTGCACGCGATCACGGACGGCGCGATCATGAGCAGGGTCAGCAGCAGAGCGAGAGTGCGATTTTTCATGACGGGGAGTCCTTTCTTGATAAAATTTATTTTCCGCTTACGGAGCGATCCACAGGGTCAGTGCGGAGGTATCCATGTATTTTGCAAGGTCATCCACATACAGACTGCCGTCCTTGAAGACGTAGATACGGGCAAGTGCGCCGCCCTTCTTGCCGGTCTTGGGGTCTTCCACGGAAACGGCAAAGGAAACCGCTTCGCTCTTGAGGGCGATGGAATAGCGGTCTTCCCAGAAGGTGTTCAGTTCGTTGACCACGGTGAATTCGGTCGCGGGGGTCACATTCATGCCGGAAACTTCAAAGCAGCCGTTGCGGTTCATCTTGGAATATACATCGTACACGCCGGTCGTTTCAAAGGAAAGATTCACACCGGATGCGGTTTCCCTGATCTTGATGAAGTCGGCTACCGGAATACCGAGAATGTCCGTCAGGGCGCATTCTTCGTCTGCACTCCTGTCGATCACTTCGCCGGTCAGCATCGCGCCTTCGATCTTGTTCATGTACTTCGTGAATGCGCGCCATCTTACGCCGCCTTCCCTGCATTCGTTGGCGATCTGCGCGATTGCGTCGTCCGGAAGGCTGACGATCTTGTCAAGAACCGCCTTGCGTTCGTGGAAAAACAGGCTCAGGGAACGGAATTTGTCATAATTGGATGCGATCGTGCGCTTGATGGACACGATATCGCGGGTTCTGCGGATATTGTTCATTTGTAAAAACCTCTGTTTTGTATTGGTAGAGGTTATTATATCACACGGTCTGCGGGATGTCAAGGGAGAGACCGGCAGAAATACAAAAATCTGCTTTCTTCGTTGTTTACCGAATATCCATAGACAATTGCCCGCGTTTCATGTATAATTATCGGTGAAAAATTATTATAAAGTGAGGATTCTCCCCATGCAGATCACATCATGGCAGCTCGGTCATTCGTCCACTCTCGACGAACGTCCGGCCGAACTCGTTCCGGCGACCACCCCCGCCGAAGTCCAGCTTGTCTGGCAGAAGGAAAAAGGAATGCCCGACTACAATTTCGGCGTCAATTTCCGCGAATACCGCTGGATGGAGGACTGCTTCTGGCACTACTCCACCACCCTCTCCCTCGAAAAGCGCGACGGCTTTGTTCCCGTGCTGACGTTTGAATTCCTTGACTACCGCTACACCATCCGCGTGAACGGCGACGTTCTGGCGGACAGCGAAGGGATGTTCACCCCCGTCCACCTGAATCTGGCGGATTACGCGGGTCAGGACGTGCTTCTCGAAGTCATTTTCCATCCGATCCCGAAGGTTCCCGGCGCACCCGAAGACCGCAATCAGGCGGCAAT
>SVQN01000126.1 GCA_015065295.1 Oscillospiraceae bacterium | reverse complement strand
GACTGTTGCCCACCGGGGAGCATTGGCAATCTGCCACTGATGAAATTCGCCGTCGGGAAACAGTTCCACGCTCCCTGTTCCGATGCCGCCGAGTGCGATTCCGCTTTTATGCTGTATCGTTGAATGAATCACTGCCATAATCTTCCTCCAGTCAATGTGTATGCCGCATTCGTTCGATGATGTCGTTCTGCAAATCCCGGTTCAGCCGGTTAAAACGGGCGGAATAGCCGCCGACCCGCACCAGCAGATTCGGGTATTCGTCCGGATGTTCCTGCGCTTTCCGGAGCGTTTCCACATCCGTCATGTTTCCCTGGAAAATGTGTCCGCCGCCGGCAAAGAAGGCGCGTACCAGTGCTTCCACTACGTCCGGAGATGCCCAGCTCGGGTCGAGATCCCACATCGTCGAGGCTCCGCCGCTGAACTGTTCGAACGGAAGCGTTGTGCAGGAACGGATTGCCGATGTGATGCCTTCCGTCATTGCCATGCACTGGGGCGTGACTGCCTGAGCCACTGGAACTCCCGCATGACGGCCGTCGGGAGTGGCTCCGAGAATCCGTCCGGCTTCCGGTGCCCACACGAACGACAGAATGACCAGTTTGCCGTTTCCGCCGAATCGGTTCCGCCAGTTCCGGCAGATGTCGCCGAGATCGTTTGTCAGGCGTGCCGCCATTTCATCCGCTTCGGCATGGCTCTGTCCGTATTTCGGCAGGGCAAGCAGCTTCTGACGGAGAAGTTCGTACCCGTCAAAATCCGCTTTCAGCGCATCGGTCAGCTCGTCCGCCGTACAGATACGATCCTCGAACACCGCGCGGCGGATCGCATACAGGCTGTCGGCTGTGTTCGGAATTCCGATCATGGAGAAGCCGTAATCGTGATAACGCGCGCCGCCGTTGTGCAGATTCCGTCCCTTGGCGAGACAGTCGTCCACCATGGAGGAAATCAGGTATGCGGGACGGTGCTTCGCCGTATATGCGCTGAGCCGATCCTGATAGGAGAGGTTGGCATGGATGATGTACTTTGCCTGCTCCAGAAACGCCTGATAGAAAGATTCGAAATCCCGGAATTTGTTCAGTCCGTCGGGACGGAAATGTTCCATAAACCGCCGCTCGGTCAGACCGTATCCGCCGGTGATGCAGAGTTCCAGCAGCTTGGGCAGATTCTGGAATCCCACAAACAGGAAGTCGCTCGTTTTGCCCTGAATCCCGACTTCCATACAGCCGCCGCAGAAATAATCCGCCGCGTCCGCTTCGGCAACGCCGTTTTTACGGAGGGCACGCATGACTGCCGGGTCGTTCAGAAGCTGTGCGCGGTTGTCGCCGCGGAGAACATATTCGGCACACAGACGCAGATACTCTTCCGGGGGATTTTCCGGCAGGCGGGCGTACAGATGGGGATGGGTGATGTTGTATTTGCTGTATGCGCGGATCATGATCTCGGTCAGCGGATTGACGGCGGAGGTACCGTCCGCATGACAGCCGCCGACCATGACGCTTTCTACCCAGCCGTCCATGTGGAACAGCCGTTCGTCGATGCGGAGGAACACTTCTTCGATCAGTTCTTCCGCTTCTTCGAGGGTGCATCGGCCGTTTTCCAGATCGGCTTCCAGATACGGCCAGAGGAAATAGTCCAGCCGTCCGGGACTGTTGCCGCCGTAGGGGTTTTCTTTCATGATGACGATGTGCTGCATAAACCACGACTGCACCGCTTCGCGGAACGTCTCAGCGGGATGGCGCGGAACCTTCCGGCAGATGCGGGCTTCTTCCGTTTTGCCCATGTCTTCGAGAACCGGAATATGGCGGTCGTTCCAGTCCTCCATGCCTTCCAGCACGATCAGCACGCCGCGGAAAAATTCTTCGCTTTCCCGGTCGCCGCGATGAGATTCCAGACCGTCATGACAGCGTTTGCGGATTCCTTCGGTGCCTTCGCGGAGAAGCAGGTTCCAGTCCCACGCAATGTGTCCGGGCGCCCCCCATGACGCGAGCTGATGCCGTACCAGTTCGGTATAGACCGGGTCTTCCCTCTCCGCCTGAAGTCTGAGCCGGGTATTGAAATCATACGAAGGATCCCGCGTTTCCGGCGAAACTTCATTGGTATAGTAGACATGGCCGATGATCCGGTCTTCCGGCCAGACGAAAATTTCCTGCTGACGGATCGCGTACGCCATCGAACGTGCGAACCGTTCCCAGTCCGGCAGATCAGTATAGATTCCGGTCGCCGCACGGTGAAAATCGCGCCAGAACGTATTGCGCGGCGGATTGACTGCCGCTTCTCTGGAGCGGCTGTAAAGGCTTTCCATTCTTGTTCCCATAATGTCCTCCATTTTGGTCATCCGACGATTGTTTCATCAAACTCTTTCGTCATATTATACCACATCTTTTTCGGAATAAATAGATTTTTCGGAAAATCTATGATATAATAGAGAAAATTCATCGACATTTTCTCATGCAGAAAGGAACCGCTATGAAAAAAATCTACGACCTCCATACCGCTGAAAGCGAGCGCGCGCTGTATCTCTCCGTATACACGTCCGCGATCATCCGCGTGACCTACGGAAAGCATCCCGACGAAGTCCCTGCCAGCCGGATGGTTACTGCCGATCCCGAACGTCTCCCCGATGTTCCGGTTTGCTTTGAAGAAACCGAACAGGAATATATCGTCCGCACCGATGCGCTGACGGTCATTGCCGACAAACGATCCCTTGACGTTCGTTTTGAACGTGCCGACAAAACTCCGCTGTCCCGTCTGTCCGGACAGGAACTGACGGAATACGAAATGTTCCGCACGGTCGGCGGCAATGCGGAAACCCGTCAGACCGTGGACGGTGTGCGCGTGACCATGAAGGACGGTGACCGGGAATTCCT
Source organism: Oscillospiraceae bacterium (assembly GCA_015065295.1). GTDB lineage: Bacteria > Bacillota > Clostridia > Oscillospirales > CAG-272 > UMGS1696. The sequence goes on along the minus strand of SVQN01000126.1, from coordinate 1,213 downwards.
GCGTAGCTCCCATCACGGAAAGGCGACCCTGACCTTCTCCGAGGACGAAGAACTGTTCGGTCTCGGCAGTCAGGAAGAAGGATATCCGAGCCTGAAGGGACAGTACGTTCCGCTGTATCAGGAAAATATGCGGATTGCCCTGCCCTATCTGGTATCGACCAAGGGGTATGCGTATCTGTTCGACTGTTCGTCTCTCATGACGTTTGACGCGACCGACTGCCGATACGGCAGAATCCGGTTTGACTCCGTGGACGCGATTGACTATTACTTCCTCGCCGGAGATGGTTTTGACGACATCTGCCGCAATTACCGTGTACTCACCGGCGCGACCCCCATGCTGCCGAAATGGGCGGTCGGCTATATCCAGTCCCGCGAACGCTACGTTTCGCAGGCGCATCTTCTCGAAACGGCGGAAAAATACCGTGAAATCGGTACACCGATCGACTGCATCATTCAGGACTGGCAGACATGGCCGGGCGGTCTGTGGGGCTTCAAGCGGTTCGATCCCGAACGCTATCCCGATCCGCAGGGGATGATGGACAGGCTGCATGACATGAATATGCACATGCTGATTTCCATCTGGCCGAACATGAGCGGCGAATCGGAAGACCGTATCGAATTCCGCAATGCCGGAAAACTGCTCGGCGACGGCTCAGTTTACAATGCGTTTGACGAAGAAGCGCGGAATATCTACTGGCGGCAGACGAACAACGCCTTCTTCCGGTACGGCATCGACGGCTGGTGGTGCGATTCCTCCGAACCCTACGACGCGGTCTGGGGCGGCAGAGAACGTGCGCCGCTTCCGGAACGTATGAAGCAGTCCACGGACGAATTCAAGAAATATCTGGACGACAGCATCATCAATGCCTACTCCATCGAACACTCCAAGGGGATTTACGAAAATCAGCGGAAGACTTCTGACGAAAAGCGCGTCATCAATCTGACCCGTTCCGGCTTCCCGGGACAGCACCGCTACGGCACCATTGTTTGGTCGGGCGACGTGAGCGCGACCTGGGTGGCTCTGTCGAGACAGATTCCGATCATGCAGAACTACATTGCCTGCGGCGAAGCGTTCTGGAACTGCGACGCGGGCGGATTCTTCGTCCATCAGTGGGAACAGTGGTTCGGCGACGGCGATTATCTGGAAGGAAAAGACGACCTCGGCTTCCGTGAACTGTACACCCGCTGGCTCCAGTTTGCCGGATTCACGCCG
>SVQN01000043.1 GCA_015065295.1 Oscillospiraceae bacterium | reverse complement strand
ACGTGCCACCTCCGCACTGCCGCTGTAGCTGTGCATGACGCCGGTCACGTCGGGATAACGTGCGAGCAGGTCGAGCGTATCGCCCATGGCGTCGCGGGTGTGGATGATGACGGGCAGCTTCAATTCGCGGGCAAGCTCCATCTGTGCGGCAAAGTAGGCGGACTGGCAGTCCCGGTCGATTTCGTCGTAGTGATAATCAAACCCGATTTCGCCGATCGCAACGACCTTTTTCTGTGCCGCGAGGGAACGGATCGTGGAGATGGCTTCATCCAGACGAGCCATTCCGAGCCGCTGGGCATCGGACGGATGAACGCCGACTGCCGCCCAGACATGAGCGAATTCTGCCGCCAGCCGGACGGAATTTGCGGAGCTGTCGAGGTTTGCGCCCACGTTCAGCACGCCGCAGATTCCTTCGTTGTATACGGTTTCCAGCGCACCGCGCGTCCCGCCGGGAAATTCTTCCTCAAAGCGTTCGTCGTCGTAGTGCGCGTGGGAGTCAAATAATCGGAGCATCAGTGTACGCGTTCTCCGTTCGGGGTTTCGGGATCGAGGAAGACCACGCGGATGGTTTCTTCGCCGGAAGCGAGAATCATGCCGTTGGATTCGATGCCGCAGAGAACCGCCGGCTTGAGGTTGGAGACCACGATGATCTTCTTGCCGACGAGCTGTTCGGGCGTGTAGAACTTCGCAATGCCGGAAACGACCGTGCGTTCTTCCCAGCCGATGTCGATGGTCAGCTTGAGGAGCTTCTTCGCCTTCGGAACCTTTTCGCACGCCTTGATTTCGGCGGTACGGAGGTCAACGTTCATGAAGTCGTCGATGCCGATCTGGACAACGCCTTCCGGCTTTTCAACGGCAGGCTTGTTCGCCTTTTCCGCAGCTTCTTCGGCTGCCTTCTTTGCCGCTTCGATTTCCGCCATGAACTTGGCTTCGTCGATTCTCTGGAAGAGAGGCGTTGCTTCGCCGACGGAGTTGCCGGAAACGAGCGCACCGAAGGTCAGCGCGGATTCGTAATCGCGGATGTCGGAGCCGATGCTTTCAAAAATCTTGTCCGCGGTTGCGGGGATCAGGCACTGGAGCATCACGGTGCCGATGCGGATGGTTTCGAGGAGGTTGTAGATGACGGTCCGGAGACGCGGCATGGTTTCTTCGGACTTTGCGAGCGTCCACGGGGTCGTTTCGTCGATGTACTTGTTCGCGCGGCGGAGCATCGTGAAGACATCCGCGCAGGCGTCCGCGATGTGCAGGGTGTCCATGTGTTCGGAGAATGCCTTGACGGATTCAAGAGCGGCTGCCTTGAGTTCCGCGTCGGTTCCTTCTTCTGCACCGGGTGCCGGGATCACGCCGTCGAAGTACTTCTTGGTCATCGCAACGGTACGGCTGACGAGATTGCCGAGGTTGTTGGCAAGGTCGGTGTTGTAGCGGGTGATGATCGCTTCGTAGGAGATCGGACCGTCGGAGGAATACGGCATTTCCGCGAGGGCGTAGTAACGCACGCCGTCCACGCCGAACTTTTCCGCGAGGTCGTCCGCGTAAACCACGTTGCCCTTGGACTTGGACATCTTGTCCGCACCGAAGTTGAACCACGGGTGAGCGAAAATCTTCTTCGGAAGGGGCAGATCAAGAGACATCAGGAAGATCGGCCAGTAGATGGAGTGGAACCGTACGATATCCTTGCCGATCATGTGAACGTCTGCCGGCCAGTATTTCTTGAACTGTTCGGACTGTTCTTCCCAGGACTTGTCCGGGTCGTAGCCGATGGCGGTGATATAGTTGGTCAGCGCGTCGAGCCATACATATACGACGTGCTTGTCGTCGAAGTCAACCGGGATACCCCACTTGAAGCTGGTTCTGGAGACACAGAGGTCCTGAAGACCGGGCTTGAGGAAGTTGTTGACCATTTCCTTGCGGCGGGAATCGGGCTCGATGAATTCCGGATGGTCTTCGATATACTGCATCAGACGATCCGCGTACTTGCCCATGTTGAACTTGTACGCTTCTTCCTTCGCCATGTGAACTTCACGTCCGCAGTCGGGGCACTTGCCGTCCACGAGCTGGGTTTCGGTGAAGAAGGATTCGCAGGGGGTGCAGTACCAGCCTTCGTACTGGTCCTTGTAGATGTCTCCCTTGTCGTACATCTTCTTGAAAATCTTCTTGACAGCCGCTTCGTGGTAATCGTCCGTGGTACGGATGAAGTGGTCGTAGTCCGCGTTCATGAGGTTCCAGATGCCCTTGATCTGACCGGAAACGTTGTCAACGTACTGCTGAGGGGTGATGCCGGCTTCGAGAGCCTTGTTTTCGATCTTCTGGCCGTGTTCGTCGGTACCGGTGCAGAAGAATACGTCAAAGCCGCGTGCCTTCTTGTAGCGGGCAACCGCGTCGGTGGCGATGATTTCGTAGGTGTTGCCGATATGCGGCTTGGTGGACGCATAGGCAATCGCAGTGGTTATATAGAATTTTTCAGCCATGATTTTCTCCTGAAAATGATTATTATTTCTTAGAAGCCGTTTATTATCTCTTGAAGTGCCACCTCATCCGACGGCTACGCCGCCACCTTCCCCTCAAGGGGAAGGCAAAATAAAGCGAAATTTTGTCGGCTGACGGTAAAAATCACACTCTCCAAGCCTTCCCCTTGAGGGGAAGGTGGCACGAAGTGACGGATGAGGTGGCAAACTGACAATTTCAAGATGCTAAATGGTTTTAAACTCTCACGCCGCCTGCGTAAACCGCCTTGCGTACCGGTGCTTCCTTGTTTTCAACGAGAACGAAGTCGGCGCGGAGACCGTTTTCGATCTTACCGCAGACGTTGTCGATGCCGAGCATTGCGGCGGGGTTGGAGGTCGCGCAGGGGATGGCTTCCTCAAAGGTCTTGCCGGTGAACTTCATGTAGTTGCAGATGGCAGTGAACAGGTCGAGGGTGGAGCCTGCAAGCGCGCCTTCGGAATTGACCGCGCGGCCGTTCTTGACGTAAACCGGAAGACCTGCGATCGCGTATTCGCCGTCTTCGCAGCCGGCTGCTTCCATGGAGTCGGTCACAAGGATCAGCTTGTCGGCGGGCTTCAGGCGGGATGCCATGGCGATCATCATCGGATGGGAATGTTCGCCGTCCACGATGAATTCGGAGTACGCGTTGTCGGTCAGAAGGGAAGCAACCATGTTGCCCGGTTCACGGTGGTGGATCGGACGCATTGCGTTGTAGGTGTGGGTGAAAGAGGTTACGCCCCATTCAACAGCCTTCATGGATTCTTCGTAGGTCGCATCACTGTGAACCATGCCGCAGGTCGCACCGAAGGACTTTGCAGTCTTGATGAAGGTTTCGCCGCCTTCCAGTTCGGGAGCGCAGGAAACGTGGATCGGGAGCGGGAGCATCTTGCCGATGAATTCGCTCAGTTCGTCCGCATCCAGAGGGCAGAGCAACTCGGTTGCATGGGCACCGCGGCGTTTCGGGTTGAGGTAACGGCCTTCAAGGTGCGTACCGGCGATGGTCGCCATACCGGGAACAACGTCACGGTTCTGAGCAATCGCTTCCATGGATGCGAGAAGGCTTTCCTTGGTAGCGGAAGCGAGTGTAGCCATAAGAGTGGTCGTACCGGAAGCGGCATAGGACTTGCGGAGAGCAGTAACCGCATCCTTATCGGCATAGTTGAAATCGCCCTTGGTACGTCCGTGGCTGTGTACGTCCACGAGACCGGGGATCACATAGAGACCGGTGCAGTCCACGACTTCGCATTCCGCGGGAACGGACTTGCAGTCGGCATCAACGATGATTCCGTTTTCGCAAAGGATATCGGCACGGACAAATTCGCGCAGTGCGGTGCTGTAAACGAGACCGCCTTTAAAAATAGTATACATTCGGACTCCTCACTTTCTGATTCTATCTATAAATAAACATGATTTCTATTGCATTATAGTATTATAGCAGAAAACGCGCCTTTTTACAAGACGTTTCTTGAAAAAAGCGCGCGGCGGCAGGAAATCCTTCGGATTCCATCCCGAAACTCAATTCAAAATAGGAAAAATATCAATTTGCGGGAGGTGGACTTTTCGCGGCGGATATGATATTCTATAATCACAATCCGGATTGAATTTATTTTTGAGGTGAAAACCATGACCTTTGGTGAAATTATCCGCAAACTCCGGCGCGATGCCGACCTGACGCAGGAACGTCTTGCCGAAATTCTGTCAATTTCTCCGCAGGCGGTCAGCCGCTGGGAGACCGATATGGCGATGCCCGATGTATCGCTGCTGCCCGCGCTTGCGAATTTGTTTGATGTGACGACGGATTATCTGCTTGGGGTCGATCTGACAAAAAAGAAAGAAAACATCTGTAAAATTCGGGAACGTGCGAATGAGGAATTCAATCTCCGTACAGAAGAAGGGTGGGAACGCGGAATTCAAATTCTCCGTGACGGTCTGAAACTGTATCCGGAGAACCATGATCTCAAGCATTTTCTTGCCCTGCGGCTTCTGGCTACGCAGCGGAGCGACAAGGAGGCACGAAAACAGGATTATCTGGAAATGAACCGTATCTGCGAGGAACTGCTTGCTTCTCCGGATGTGAAAGGGTATTACCGCAGCAGCGCGATTGCGTATATCTGTGATGCCGCATGGGTCACGGCGAATCAGGAACGTGCCGCCGAACTTGCCCGGACAACGGATGATATGCTGTATTCCAGTGAAGTCCTGCTTTGCAAATGTCTGGACGGTGAAAAAGGTACGGACGCACGGAAGGAATTGATCCGAAATTGCGTGATGCATCTGTATTCTGCATTGTTTTCGTTTATCCTTCGTCCGGTCGAAGACATGACCGCGGAAGACATTCTGTACTACTACGAAAAAGCGAAAAAACTCTACGAACTGATCTATGACAACGACGATTACGCTCTCGAAAGTGCTCATGGGGACGATTATTCGGTTGCGCGTGCGCTGGCGCGTACCGGAGACCTCGATGGTGCGTTTGACCTGCTGAACGGCATGATCGACCGCATGGAAACTTCCGTGAACGACAAAGCATGGAATCAGTCACGCCTGTTCCCGGAAAAGGTCGTCGTTCTGCAGAAATCCGAACCATGGGAAGTCTCCGCCGATGCCGGAGAATACCTCAAACTCATCGAGGAATTCCCGGAAGAAGCCAAAGCCGACCCGCGTTTCGCCGAAATCCTCGCAAAACTGTCCGACCTCCATCAAAAATATTCTCCCAATAAATAAAACGCAAAAAAGGTACAGCCAGATAAAAAAATCTGCACTGTACCTTGTCCTTTTTTCAGACGGAAGGTTTTTGGAAGGGGTTCGGGGAAACCTTTTTCCTCAAAAAAGGTTTCCCCGAGAAACATAATCTCCATCAAATCCCCAGACCGCACTGCCATTCGACCCAGCCAGAGGTGAAGGGGTCACCGCGGCGTTTCAGCTCGGCGATGAGCAGCTTGCCCATGTCCTTCATGATGTCCTTGTACTGCGGGTCGGACGCGAGGTTGTGCAGTTCGCCCGGGTCGTTCACGATGTCGTAGAATTCGTCGATGTCGGTGAGGTTCCAGATGTACTTGTACTGCGCGTTGCGGATGCCGCGCTGGGTGAACAGACCGAACTGCTGGCCGTTCGAGGTAAAGACCGCGTAGTCCGGGGTTTCCGTACCGTCGAGGTAATCCGAAACCGGACGGCCGTGACGCTTGCTTTCCGCTTCCAGACCGGTGATCTTTTCGACCGTCGGCGCGATGTCGAGCGTGTTGCAGTTGAATTTTTCCACCACGCCGGTGCCGAGCGACGGATGACGGACGATCATCGGAACGTGTACCACGTCATCGTACAGGATGTAGTGCTTGTCCATCATGCCGTGGCTGCCGCAGGTGTCGCCGTGGTCGGCGGTCAGGATGATGAGCGTGTTGTCGTATTCGCCGGTCGCCTTCAGCGCGTCGATGACCTGACCGATGGCGGCATCCGTCTGGGAGATCATGCCGAAGTAGCGGGCAACGGTCGGCGCGAAGTCTGCCCACGTTTTGCCTTCGAGGTGCCAGTTTTCGATCTGCTTCTTCTGGATGTACGGTTTGTTTTCGAACGTGTCGCCGAATCCCGGCCACGGCGTCATGTCTTCCGCCTTGTACATGGTATCAAACGGTGCGGACGGACGGCAGGGCAGGTGCGGGTCGGTGATGTCTACCCACAGATGCCACGGTTCGGAGGCGTTGTTTGCCTTGATGAAGTCGGCGGCGGACTTGCAGATGCGGTAGGTCTTGGTGTCCTCGAAGGCGATCGGGTTGGTTTCGCCGAACCATCCGTTTGTGTAGTTGATGGAGCCGTACTTTTCGTTGATCTCACGGTTCCATGCGCCGCCGTCGAAGATGGATTCGTAGCCGAAGGCGTTTTCGTTGCCGTACGGGGATGCGTCCCAGTGGCCGGCGAATCCGCATTTCCAGCCGTGGTCATGCAGTTCGCTGACCCAGGTGGGGGTATCGGGGTTGGCACCGTTGGTTTTTACGAAGTTATAGTTGAACAGTGCGCCGATGGAGTCGGGCTGAACGCCGGTGAGCATCGACTGGCGGGACGGAGCGCAGACGGGCAGGGGAGAATAGGCGTTCCTGAAGAACAGGCCGTCGGCGGCGAGGGCGTCGATCACGGGGGTCTTGACCGGGTAGATGCCGGAGAAGCCCACGGAGTCGTACCGGAGCTGGTCACACACGATCAGGAGGACGTTGGGTTTTGACATGGTGATACCTCGTTTATGTATGAATTATTGAATACCAAAGCGTTTCTCTTCTTTTTCTCCTTTATCGAGGAGAAAAAGAAGCAAAAAGAGGAACTCTTATGAAGTCCAGGGTGTTTCGACCACTGCGGTGGTCGACCAAGGACGCTGTCCTTGGAACCTGCAAGCCTTTGAAAAGGCTTGAGCGAAACTTTTAATCTGACAACGTGCGGCTTGGATTTATCGCATGGTTTCTTCCAGGGCGATTTCCGACCACCGCCAGAGTCTCTGCGGGTCATACTTGACCGTACTGATATCCTTCAGGATCATTTCCAGTCCCAGTCCGTGTGCTTTTGCCGCCGCGATCGTCCGTCGCAGATCCTTCCGCACCGCTTCTTCATCGAATGTCGTTTCCGCGAGAAGTGCCGGATTCGGCTTATTCGACATAATATATTTCTTCGGCAGATTCGCCGCAAACCGTTCCCGTTCGCTCCACGGACTGCACGAAATTTTCCGGATATTCGGCATCCGGTCGATGATATCCAGCCGGTCGTCCAACCGGTCACAGCATCCGTAATAAATCGAACCGAAGTACGGGAACAGCCGCTGCATATAAGGAACCTCAAATTCCGCCGTGATTGCGGGTGAAACGGACGTAAAGAGCTGTGCCAGCCCGAACGCCCAGCCGTCGTGGGTAGTCGGATTGTCCCGGTCGCAGGCATCGTTCGGCAGCCGGTCGTCAAAGGTATACGAACAGTGGCACATATTGCCGTTGATATCGTACACGCCGAGCGCATTGATCTGTTCGATCTGTGAAATCGTAGCCACAGTGAGCCGTTCCATGATCGCGTGCATCAGTTCCGGACGATCCATCAGTTCGATGTAGCAGTTTTCCACGCCCATCCACTGCGAAATGAAATCCCAGAACCCGAGATGGAGAATGTACCCCTGCATCTTCACCGGTGCGATACCCGAGAAAATGTCTTCTGCGGCGGCGATAATTTCCGCTTCCTTCGCACGGTCGATGGTGACAACGGGCGTCTGAATCTTTTCGACATCTTCCATTTCTTCAAACTGGTTGTCGAAATGCTGGGCAACGACGGAGCTTGTAGCGTCGGTTGCCAGCGTGGAACGCTTGTAGCCCAGACCGTAGCCGGTATTCCGCGTCGGACGCGGCAGAAGGACGTAGGGATTCAGCACCATATCGGCGGGCAGATGCTCCCACTTGTAGATTTCGGAACGCAGTGTCCATTCAACCCCGCGGAAATACGGATGTTCCACGGTGCAGACGAGCGAACCGTCCACATCCAGTTCGTTCCACGGCATCTGGTCGATGGCGATCATCGGCTTCTGCATGGAACCGTGATTCAGCGCGCGCCAGAGTTCCCGTTTTTCGTTGTTACGGTCGGAAAGCGCATATCCCATATACCGTTCGGCAAGGATTCTCAGCGTTTCCCGGTCTTCCCGACGAATATCCATAGAAAATCTCCTTTATCTCAATTTAGTCAGCTGCCGAATCAGTCAGAATTTCCCGAATCCGCACCCGACCTTGTCTGTCCATTTAGTCAAAAAGGTTTTGGGAAGGGGTTCGGGGAAACCTTTTTCCTTAAAAAAGGTTTCCCCGAATAAATCCCATTAAGAATTTTCAAGAATATAACGTGCAGCGGCCATGCCGGATTCGCTGCCGATTTTGCCGTCTTCCATGCCTTCGAATTCAACAGAGACGTAGCCGTCGTAACCTGCGTCGCGGATGAAGCCGAGAGATGCCCATACGTCGAGGTCGCCCTGTGCGAGGATGGAGCCGCGGAGCATATATTCCCCGGAGTTGGAGGAGAACCAGCAGCCGGAGTCGCAGCGGAACAGACCGCCGTTGCCGGTCAGACGGTCAGCGCGGCGGATGTAGAAGTCCTTGAGGTGAACCATCTTTGCGTAAGGAGCGCACTTCTTGACGGCAACCTTGGTGTCTTCGTCCACACAGGTGAAGTTACCGGTGTCGAGAAGGAGGCCGAAGTTGTCGCGTTCAACCGCTTCGATGAGGCGGATGACACGGTCAGAGCCGTTGACGAAGAAGCCGTGGTTTTCGACGAGCGTGGTGATGCCGTACTGTGCGGCGTAGTCGGCGAGTTCGCGGCAGGTTTCAACGGCGATCGGGAATTCGCGTTCAAACGCGGTGGGGGTGTTGGATTCCAGCGGACGGCGGAAGGAGGAAATGTCGTGGCGCATCTGCTTAGACCGAGCTTGGCGGCAACGTCGATGTGTCTCTTCAGACGTTCGACTTCCGCACGGCGCGCGTCAACGTCCATCTTGAGAAGGTCGCCGAGAACCGCGTAGTCAGAGAGAGGAAGGTCGATTTCCTTGGAGAGAGCCTTGATGTCCGCGATAAGAGCTTCGTTGAATTCGCCGGTCGCGTCATCGTGCAGGGTGAAGCCGAAGGGAACGAGTTCGATGTGTTCCGCACCCTTTTCCTTTGCGAAGCGCATAACGTCCAGAATGGACATAATGCCGTCGCAGATGTAGTTGTTCATGCTGTAGCTGGTAAGACCGATTTTCATCATGGTGAGTGATTTTTCCTCGGGGGAAACTTTTTGCAAAAAGTTTCCCCCGAACCCCTTTCAAAAAACTTTATACTATATGGATTTATTTATGAATTGCAGCTTTTTTTGTGAAGCTGAAATTTTCGATGAGTTGCACGCGTTTGTTCAGTCGCGGTTGATGAGGTTGTAGATTTCATTTTTCGGGACGCCGCGGGCTTTGGCTGCCGCTTTGACGGCATCCATTTTGGACATTCCGCTTTCGATCAATTGGTTGACGTGTTCGACGGGATCGTCCGGATAGTCGGGCCGGATTTCCGTCTTCTTTGCGCCGGAGATGACGAGGACATATTCGCCGCGCGGTTCTTTTTCCTTATACAGTGCGACCGCTTCCGCGATGGTGGTGCGGCAGACATCCTCGTTCAGCTTTGTGATTTCGCGGCAGAGGGAGATTTCCCGGTCGCCGCCGAAATGAGCGAGCAGATCGTCGAGGGTGCCCCGGAGTTTATGCGGTGCTTCGTAGAAGATCATCGTGCGCGTCTCGGACGCAAGCTCGGACAGGCGGTCGCGGCGTTCGCTTTTTGACGTACTGAGGAAGCCTTCGAAGGTGAAGCGGCCGGTCGGAAGTCCGGAGAGGGTCAGTGCGGTAATGGCGGCACAGCATCCGGGGATACTTGTGACCTTCACGCCGCGTTCGTGGCAGAGGCGGACGATATCTTCGCCGGGGTCGCTGATGGCCGGAGTGCCCGCGTCGGTGACAAGGGCGCAGGACTCGCCGGCTTCGATGCGGTCCACGATGATTTCGCCGCGTTCGCGTTTGTTGTGCTCGAAATAGCTTATCATCGGCTTGGAGATGTCGAAGCGGGAGAGCATCAGGCCGGTGTTGCGGGTATCCTCGGCGGCGACGAAGTCCACTTCGGAGAGGACTTTCAGCGCACGTTCGGAAATATCCGCGAGGTTGCCGATGGGCGTTGCAACGAGGTAGAGAACCCCGCCTTCCACGGCATTTTTCTCAAACTGAGAGACATTGCGTTTTTTGGGAAAGCTCATGGGAAATTGAGTTTCTCGGTGAAACCTTTTTTGAAAAAAGTTTTCACCGAACCCCTTTCAAAAAACTTTAATCTGGGAAGAATTAAAAGAGATGTTCGAGGGAGAAGTCGTCGTAGACCTTCTGCATATCGTCCGTGTACGTCTGGCTTGCTTTATCCGCATAGATAATCAGCGGACGTGCGAGTACCATACCGGAGGAGCCGCCTTTTTTCGCTTCGACGAGGACGAGACAGGGCTTGTCCGACACGGACGGATAGACGAGGACGGCACGTTTGGGTTCCAGACCGTTTTCGCGCATGGCGCAGATCAGGTCGGAGAGACGGTCGGGACGATAGACGACGGTGAAGAAGCCGCCCCATTTGAGAAGGCGTTTGGCCGCCGCGCAGAAATCGGAAATGGTGCCGTTTTCCTCCCGGCGTGCGATGTTCATTTCGGGAGCGGCGTTGGTTCGTCCGCTGTCCGCTTTCATGTACGGCGGATTGGAGAGAACGCACTGTACTTCGCCGCCGAATGTGGTCTGCGAGAGGTCGCGCACGTCCGCACAAAGGGGAAGAACGCGGTCTTCCAGATGATTGAGAGCGGCGTTGCGCGCGATGAGGTCAGCGAAATACGGCTGGATTTCCGCCGCATGGACGCGGGCAAAGCGGCTGCGCGAGGCGATGAGAAGGGAGACAACGCCGGTACCGCCGCCGAGTTCGACGCAGGTTCCGTACGGGGACGGATGGGCGAATGCGGCGAGGAGATAACTGTCGGTACCGAAGGTGAGTCCGGTTCTGGACTGGATCAGGGAGAGGGACTCGTTGATTTCGTCGAGCCGCTCGGTTTCGGGATTGTACATACGATATCCTTACGGGGAGGAGAAATGGGAGAGAAGAGTGAACAGAGAAGAATGAACAGAGAAGAGAGACACGTCAAAGGGGAGACGAACATCCGTCCCCCCTTCGATGGTTGTTATAACTTGCCGTGTCTGTCCGGGTCTGAATTATTCTTCAGGCTGGGGAGCGTCAACGGGACATACGCCCGCGCAAGCACCGCATTCAAGACATTCGTCAGCGTTGATAACGTACTTGCCGTCCTTTTCGGTAATGCAGTCAACAGGACATTCAGCAGCACATGCACCGCAGCCGATGCAGTCGTCAGTAATCTTGTATGCCATTGTGTACACCTCCGTGTTAAGATTATCTCTATTCTATCACATCTTTCGTGGAAAAGGAATAGGTTTTGCAAAAATTTTTTCGGAAAAACGAAAAATTTTTTGTGACTTTAGGAATTCCGGTCAAGATTCCCGTTTTCCCGCTTTGAGAACGGTTACACTGTCGCGGTGGAACGGCTTGATGCTGTCGCCGAGACGGACTTTGATGTAGCCGGTGAGCGGGCTGATTTCGGTGACGGTACCGATGCCTTCCGCGGTTTTGACGGTGGAATCGACCGGCGGCGTCTTGGCGATTTCTTCCTCGTAGGTTTCATGTTCGTACCGCAGGCAGCACATCAGACGGCCGCAGGTACCGGAAATCTTGGAGGAATTGAGGGAAAGATTCTGCTCCTTCGCCATTTTGATGGACACCTGTACAAAGTCCGAGAGGAAGCTGGAGCAGCAGAACGGACGGCCGCAGACACCGAGTCCGCCGAGCATTTTTGCTTCGTCGCGGATACCGATCTGGCGCAGTTCGATGCGGGTGCGGAAAACGGCGGCGAGATCCTTGACGAGGTCACGGAAATCCACGCGGTTTTCGGACGCGAAATAGAAGAGAAGTTTGCTGTTGTCGAAGGTATATTCCGCTTCGATGAGCTTCATGTCGAGCTTATGTTCGGCGGTCTTTTTGTTCCAGATGTCGAAGGTCGCCGCTTCGAGCTTTTTGTTTTCCTCGTAATGCGCGCAGTCCTCAGCGGTTGCCACGCGGAGAACGGGGCGGAGCGGCGGAACGATTTTCGCGGTCGGAACGTGGCTGTTGCCGGAGGCGGCGAACCCGAATTCCACGCCGCGCGCGGTTTCGACGATCACGCATTCGCCGGCTTTTACGGTGATGCCGGCGGGATCAAAGTAATAGACCTTTCCGGCGTCCCGGAACCGCACGCCGACGATTTCGGTCATGTCGTTTTTTTCATTGGTATATTCGTTGCTCATGGATGAGGTACTCCGTGTTTTTTATTTTTATATTTATGTTTATCGTAATTTTTACAGATTGTCTGCGAGTGCAGACCTGACATTGTCCTGCGCGGACGGCGCACAAAGGGGCTCAATCGCCGCCCCTTTGTGAATTTCCGGCTGGAAATCGTTCGGGGGACTCGGTCTTAAGACCTCGGACAGACAGCGGTTTGCCCGCATTCAGATTTTTTGGAAGAGACAAAGTTTGGGTGCAAATCTGTCCAAAACGTTTGTTCACAACAAACAGCCATAAGGAAAACCATATATTGAGGGAAAACTGAATTTTGGGGTTCCACCTTTCGGAACACAAAATTCCTGTTCTTCCGTGCGATTTGCTGAGTGCAAACTGCTGTATGTCTGAGCCCTCAAGGGCGAGTCCCACGAACGCAGGGCGGGGTGATTCACAAGAGGGTGCCGCCCCGGGCATCCTCTTGTGCGCCGTCCGCGCAGGACGAGAAAAAGTCTGCAATCACAAAATGGCTGTAAGATGACATTTATAGAAGAAAAAGTTATTTCCCGCACACAAGAGCGGTCAGCACCGTCACCTGCGAACCGTTCGCGGCAATGTCGTTTTCCGCGCGGACGACCGCTTCCGAAAGCTCGAGAATCCGCCGGACGGAAACGCGACGCGCGTAGTCCGGAATGTCCGTGAAGAACAGGAAATCTCCGCCTTTTTTCGCCGCCAGCAGATCGCGCAGGGCAAACCGGAGCAGCGTCAGCAGTTCGCGGGTCTTTTCCCGTTCCTTCGGCAGGGACGAGTTTACCCATACCAGCGCATCGGTGGTCTTGCCGGTGAGAAGGAGTGAGGAGAATTCTTCGGCTTTTTTGTAGAGGGACAGTTCGGATTCCCCGTTTTTCAGCAGGTTCAGCGCGGTTCCGATTGATCCACCGGACAGATGCGCGGCGGCAGGAATGCGTTCCTTCTGAACCGGCGTCAGTTTTTTCTGCCCGTTCAGATATTCCGTGATGAATTCGGGCGAAAACAGCTCCGTTTTGATGACCGGCGCACGGCTGCGGACGGTTTCCAGAAGTGCCGCCGCATCTTCGGTCAGCAGAAGGAACATGACGTAGCGGGGCGGTTCCTCCAGTGACAGCAGAAGTGCGTTCTGTGCCTGTATTGTCATGCGGTGGGCATTTTCGATGATGTAGATTTTCTTGTCTCCGTCGTTCGGCGCGACGTACAGCGTTTCGCGGAGCTGACGGATCGCTTCCACGCCGATGGCGGCATGATCGCCGTTCGAGACGGTCAGCACGTCTACGGAGTTGTTTCCGGCGATTTTCCGGCAGGACGGACAGATTCCGCAGGGAAGCGGATGATCCGCATGATCCCGGTGGGCGCACAGAACCGCCTGACAGATGAGCCGCGCGATTGTCCGTTTGCCCGAACCGGCGGGACCTTCGAGAATGTAGGCGTGCGCGCTTTTTCCGGCCGCAAAATCGGCGGAAAGGGTGTTTTTCAGTTTTTCATTCCCGAGCAATCCGGGAAATACCTCCCGTGTGCGCTGTTCCATGGCATCCTCCGAAAAATAATCAAAAAAATCCGTATACATTATAGCATAAAACGCATGGGTTTGTCAAATCTTAAATCAGGGGAAACCATCAAAATCGGGAGATGCTTATGAAAAAATTGATCGAGCGGTACAGCGGCGGCATACTGACAGCGGCGGTTGTTCTGCTTTTTGCCGTATGTTCGCTGAGTGTGTGGATTTATGCGGATTTCCGTGCCGATACCGCCGCGGTACAGTCGCAGACATACCTGCACCAGACCCTTCTGAAAACCAATCTCCGCCGCCTTGATGCCGCTTTGACGGAAGAAAACCGCATGACCGCGTACCATTTCGCCATGACGGCAGCCGACCATGCCGCATCCGCCGGATTGGGAACCGACGCGGTATTCTTCCGGAAAATTTCCGCCGGAATCACGGAAGGAGCGGAGAATCTGACGGATATTGCGGAAGCGGTACGCGGCTATCTCGAAACGGGAACCGTGCCGGAAACGTTCGTCCTCCAATATGAAACCGCCGGTTTGCCGGAAGAAGGCGGCGAATGGGAGCCGACATCCGTATCGTATGCACGCGAACGTGCGGCGAGGGAATGCGCCGTGTCAATGACGGGCGTTTCCGGGATTCTCCGTGCGGCAGAACAGCATCCGGCCGGGGAATACGTCTATACCTGCCGGAATGCCTACGCCGTGGTGGACGCACGTTCGGGAACCCCTCTCGAAGCGGGCATCAGCAGTCCCGTCACCGGAGAAGTCCGCCTGTCCGAATCTGCCTGTGCGGAACGTGCGTACAGCTTTCTCAGCGAGTATTTCCGTGTGGATACCGTCCGCCGCGCCAATCTCATTTCCGCCGTCCCGGACAACGCCACGGGAACGTATGAATTCACCTACCAGAGCGGTGACCGGACGATCAGACTCACCGTCAAACGCGATACCGGCCGTGTGATAAGACTTATCGCAAGATAAGAGCTCATCGCAAGATAAGCAAAAAGACAAGGCAAACGCAGATTCCGTTTCTGAAAATCTGCACAAACCTTGTCTTTCTTTTTTGTCTGAAGTTTTTTGGAAGGGGTTCGGGGAAACCTTTTTGCAAAAAGGTTTCCCCGGGAAAAAACATTATTTCATCCAGTTCTTCATCTTGCCGTAGTATTCGAGGAGCTTGATGAAGTGGCCGCCGACGACGGTGCGGTGCTGGAAGCCGCGCTGGTTCGAGGTTACGGTGAAGTACCAGTCGGTCATCGGAACGCGGGACAGCGTGCAGTTGTAGTTTTCCCACAGCGGCGCGATGTATTCTTCGAAATCGCCGCGGTCTTCTGCGAGGGTTGCCGTCCAGATCAGCCAGTCGGACTTCGTGTAGGTTTCACGGTTGTCGAGAGGCATACCGTAGTGGTTGATGTGACGCTTGTAGGAGGCAAATTCGGTTGCGGTTACGGCCTTGTCCATCACGCCGGTGCCGAACAGCTTGTCCCAGACGATGTTGTACTTCATCGACCAGGTGCCCGGACGGTCGAACGCGAGACGGTAGCTGCCGTCGCCGTTGGACGCGCGGACTGCCCAGCCTGCTGCCATCTTCTTTGCCTTTTCGAGCATGACTTCGTAGTCTGCCACGCGGCCGAGCATCTTGTAGATGATGCCGAGACCGGTGATGCCCATCACTGCCTTGAGGGACAGGTTGCAGTTGTGCGCAAGATGACCTGCAAAGTCGTCGGTGCAGAGCTGGTTTTCCGGGTCGTCACCGTGTGCTTCGAGGTACTTGACCCATGCTTCGAGCAGGTCAAGATTGTCTTCCGCGAACTTGGTGTCGCCGGATGCCATCGCAACGGTTGCCGTCATAACGAGCATATTGCCGCATTCTTCCACGGGCATCTGACCGTCGATGTGGTTGTTCGCGTAAACCTGACCGTGTACGAGCGGGAACTGGCCGCAGTCATGCGGAGCGAAGTCGAAGATCCAGCCGTCGGTACGGGAGTACTTGTAGATCGGACGCATCATGCCGCATACAAGTTCCGGGTTGTAGATCAGGAACAGCGGGATGGACGGATAGCTTACGTCAACGGTAGCGGCGCAGCCGTTGGAGAAGCATTCCTTGGAGATGAAGAGAACATTGCCTTCGGTGTCAACGGCAACCTTGTGTGCAGCAATTGCCTGACGGTAGGAAAGTTCGCAGATTTCCGCATACTTTTCGCCGCCCGCACGGGTTGCGTCAATGAACATACGGTCTGCGAATGCCTGACACTTTGCACGGACACAGTCGTAATCGGCGTATGCTTCGGTGATCGCTTCGAGGATGGTCTTGCCGTCCTTGTTCCAGTAGGAGGTGAGCTGGTCGCCGAAATATTCGATGGACTTGATGTCATCGTAAGCGAAGGTGATGAGGGTGCTGTAGTTGTTGCATTCGCTCAGAGGCATTTCCACGCACGCGAAGGTCATTTCTTCCTTGAAGCCTTCGGGAGCGGTTTCATTGCGGCGGTTCGGAACGAAGGGAACGTTTACGGTTTCGGTGTACGCCTTGCCGCAGCAGGTCGGAACGGAGAGGTAGAAGTAACCCCAGTCGATACGGATGTCGTCGCCGGAGCAGTGCAGAACCTTCTGGGATTCGGAACCGATCTTGACGGCCTTGAAGGTATCGTTTTCGATGGTTTCGCAGGTAACGTTTTCATCACCGCGGTGATTGAGGCAGATTTCTTCGGAAACGGCAATCTTTACCTTAACGGAGTGGCACGCGCCGTCGGCGGACTTTGCATCTACCTTGAGGTAGCTGACCGGACGGCTCATGAGCGCGAGGTCGTCCATCAGAAGAGGAGTGCTGAACGTCAGGTTCAGGATAACGCCGGCACCTTCAAAGGTGTAGTAGGTTGCGAACGTGTCGCAGTCACGCGCGGTCTGGGTGAGCGCGGGGGTGTTGTCTGCACGGTTCAGCTTGCCCATGAAGCGGTAAGCGGTACCGTCGATTTCTGCGGTGCCGACGATGGTGTTCGGCTTGCCGGTCCAGTGAACGGTGGGGGTATCGGTGAGGCGGTCAGCCGGAGACCACACGGAAAAATACGGGTCAACGGTAATCAGCGGCACGGACGGGGGTCTGAGTCTCATAGGATAGGTTCTCCTTTGATGTGAAATTTTGTTGTATACAGGGTATCATAAATAAGTAACAAAATCAAGAGGAAATTATGAATTGAGGGGGATTTTTTGTGCAGAAAATTGACAAACAGCAGATTGTTTGTGCAGGGGAAACGCGCTTTCTTGAAAGAAAGCTGTGCAAAGAACTTTAATCTGTTGTAGCCGGTTTGTTTGGCTTATATGGTGGAGAGGGGATTTTTTGAAATATACCGGTTCGTGAAGCTGAAATTTGTTAGACCTGTTGACATGACGCTGGTTTGAATCTCTACGAAAATTGTTTTGGGGAAGTCAGGCTCCGCCAAGACCCTGACTTCCCATGCCATGCAGCGAACGAACAATTTTGTACGTCACTTTTGAATTCAGCTACGGTTTGTCAGGCTTCCGCGCGGCTTGGCTAACCCGCCGTCCGCGCTTTACGAGAGTTCGGTCGGCTGACATATCGTTTTGCACTAACGAAAGCACGCACGGCGACCGAGCCAAGGCGTGCGGGGAATACCTATATGTAGCTGAATTTGAACAGGGCGCACTCCATCCCGGAGACGGAAATGATCTGTGCTGAACAAAACGGAGTTTTGAGAAGTCGCTCCCCTATTTCTCATAGTTTTTATCACTCCACGGCTACGGGTGAAACAAATTTCAGCCGTACTCCACCGAAAATTCCTCATTTCCATTTCCCGTATAAAGAGGTTTGGAAGGGAGTCTGAGGGGAACCTTTCCTCTGAAAAGGTTCCCCTCAGAAATCTGCACACACTATATTTTATAAACCGTTCTTTTCCAGTTCTGCCGCTTCCCGCAGAATATCCACGGAGAACGACGGAATCCGTCCGAGCGCGTCGGGACCGACGTTGAGCAGGTAGTTGATGCCCATGTCGTTCAGGTGCTTCTTGTTGCGGTAGACCTTTTCGGCGTTCTTCCAGTTCTGGTCGAAATACTTGAAGCCCCAGGAATCGTTGAGGGTTGCCGCCGTTTCGTACAGACCGTAGGGGGAGTACTTGAATCCGCCGAGATCGTTCATGTCGCCGTCCTTGGTTTCGGGCATCTTGTCGGGCAGCTTCTGCGGGATTTCGTTGTCGCCGAGGGAGACATAGTCGTACGCGCCGTTGCCGAGACGGGAGTTGATGAGGCAGTCCGGCTGGTATTTCTTGACCATGTCGAAAATTTCAAGGCTCTGTTCGGGCGTGATCGTGTGCGGGGTGTCGAACCAGATCAGGCAGAGATCGCCGTACTTCGTGAGGATTTCCTTGATCTGCGGCTTGATCTTGCGTTCAAAGCAGCGGGAGAAGTCCTTGCCTTCCGCAGACTTGCCGAAGTCCCACGAATTGTGCCACGATACACCGGAACAGGGATAGGGATTGGTATATCCGCCGCCGTCGGGGTCGTGCCAGTCGAGTTCCTGCGAGTAGTACAGACCGAATTTCAGACCGTACTTGTAGCACGCTTCCGCCAGTTCGCCGATGATGTCACGTCCGAACGGGGTCGCGTCCACAACGTTGAACGGGTCAGCTTCGGACTTGAACAGCGCAAAACCGTCGTGGTGCTTGGACGTGATAACAAAATACTGCATTCCGCAGTCCTTGGCGAGAGAAATCCATTCGTCCGCGCTGAAATAGGTGGGATTGAAGTTGTTCGCCAGCGCGCTGTATTCCTTCGAAGGGATTGCAAAATAGGACTGTGCCCATTCTGCGTAGGAGGGCGTACGGCGGCCGCGGTATTCGCCTCCGAGGAGGGAGTACAGGCCGAAATGTACCATCATGCCGTATTTCGCCTGCTTGAACCATTCTCTGTTGTTCATAAGTTTGCCTCGTTTCTGTGAAGTTTTTGTTTGCCTTAATGATACCATAGAAATCCCGCGCCGTCAAGAAAATTTACGGTTTTCCCTTGCCGGGACAGCGATTCCTGTGGTATAATGGGAACAATCAGCAAACTGTATACGAAACAGGAGGAATTTATGAGACAGCTTATGATGATCCACCGGATGGAAAAAATCGACGACTATCCGGTGCCGGAGGGATGGACCGTCCGCAACTGGCGCGAGGGCGAGGTCGAAATCTGGACGCGAATCTGTGAAAACGGACTCTGCGGGCCGGACGACGGAACGTTTTCTGCGTGGAAGGGCTCGATTCTCGGGCAGGAAGGACTGGTTCCGGAGAGGGATATTTTCTTCGTATGCCGGGAGAACGACCTTCCCGAAGCGACGCTGACGGCGTTTGTGCGTCCGGACGGGATGGGCGACATCCACATGGTCGCGGCCGCTCCGTCGATCCGCGGGAACAACGTCGGACGGGTAATGCTGGCGCACGGGATGCAGAAACTGGATCGGGAAATGACGAACCGTCCGCGCATGGCATTTCTGACAACGGACGACTGGCGCATTCCGGCAATCGTGGGGTACCTCAAGGGCGGATTCCAGCCGGTCGAATACGACGAAGGCATGGTCGAACGATGGACGAAGATATGCAATGATCTGAACATCCACGGGATCGAAATGCTTACCGAAAAAGGCGAACCGACGGGGATACTTCTGTAAAATAAACGAAAAAGGACGGTCTCCCGTCCTTTTCTGCTATTGTCTGGTTTTCCGTACCCATTCGTCCCAGCGGGGATCCGCCTGCATTTCCGCTTTGACCGCGTGATAATCCGGGACGCACCACCACGGCCAGTCCTCCGGCAGGGTGGATGCGGCGGTCAGCGTGTATCCTTCCGGATTGACTTTGATCGTCCGGAACAGCGGGGAAGTGTGGAAGGTCTCTTTGTCATCGCTGATCCGCTCAAAGGCTTTTGCATGGTCGAGTGCCTTATCCAGCGACTCAAACGCGGCATCACGATCACCGATACGCCACTGGAATTCGGAAAGATAGAGATACATATAGGCGACTTTGATGTGATGCAGACCGTAGTCACCATCCGGATAAGCGCACGCAAACAGACCGATGGCATTTTTGATGATCGGTATGGCGTTTTCGGGAAGCCGCCCGTACGGAAGCGAGATCAGGCACTGGATCATCTGTTCCGCGCAGGAATCCAGCATGGCATAAATGGCTTCGGCGAGACGTTCCGCGCGGCGTTTTCCATCGTAAGCCGAGGCAAGCAGAAGTTCCTGACAGTTCCGCAGCTCGGGACAGGTTCCGGCAACGGCGGCACCTTTTTCATATTCGCCGGTGTTGGCGTAAAGCTGGATCAGTTCCCGGACTGCCTGCTGACGCATGGGACCGTCCGGAAGGGTTTCGAGCAGTTTTTCATACAGCGGAATGGCTTCTTTCCATTCGGCGTAGGTGCGGTGGTGTTCGGTTGCATATACGTCGTAGCCATCCTCGTCGGTACAGTGATATTCCCCGTACCGGACGTAACCGGCATTGTACAGAACCGATGCAAGGCAGAGCATCAGCGTTTCGTTTCCGGGAAATTCCGCCGCACTTTCACGGGCAAGCTGAAGACATTCCGTCATGCAGATGTCCTTCCCGTTGTTGCGGGCATTCATCGTGCGGATGCGTTCCGCCAATTCGTCGATTTTCTGACTGCGCCCGGTCTGATAGCCGAACAGTTCGTCGATGGATACGCCGAAAAAGTTTGCCATGGACGGAAGCAGTTCCATGTCCGGATAACAGATGCCGTTTTCCCAGCGCGAGACCGCCTGCGGGGTCACGCCGAGTGCCTGCGCGAGTTCATCCTGTGTATTGCCGCGTTTGCGCCGGAGTTCGCGCATCCGGTCGCCCAATTTGATTTGCATAAGGATTCCTCCAGTTTCAAGAAGAATTACACCGGTGTACCTATATTGTAGCAAAAGGGGAGGGAAAAATCAATGATTCATCTGTTGTTTAAAAATCAACAAATTGTTTGGTTTGGGGAAAACAAAAAAACGACTGTGTTTCCACAATCGCTTAAGCTGGTGGAGGGATTCGGACCCTCGACCTGCTGATTACGAATCAGCTGCTCTACCCCTGAGCCACACCAGCGTACTGAATCCTTGCTTCGCTTGGATTCAGCTTTTTTATTATACTACATCGTCATGTGTTTGTCAAGAGGTTTTCCGGAAATTTCTTGTCCGTTTTTACAGATTTGCTTCGTACAGCAGCATATCCGCCCGACGGATCACATCCGCAAGGGATGCACCCGCCGCAAACGCTTCGTACAGGGCGAGCGTAAAGTTCCGGTATTCGCCGTTGCTCACGCCGGTGAGGGTGTCGAACGCTTCTGCAGCATCGCCGCCGTTTTCGGACACCTGCTTTGCCAGTGCCGCCGCAGCACCTGCCGCGATGTATGCCGGATGGCCGCCTGCTTCGATCACGGACAGCGATGCTCCCGTCAGACGGTCGGAATTTGCCAGCTTGCGCGGGATATCCGCGCCGACTCTTGCACAGGTATCGCCCAATGCGGTATTGCCGAACCGGCGGATGAGGTCGTTTGTATGTTCGATCAGTTCGTCAAACGGCATTGCGAACCGCTTCGCCAGCGCGACCGCACTTTCCGTCATCGATTCGCGGACGATCACACGGATTTCCGGATCGGTGATCGCTTCGCTGATGTAGGTATACCCCCTGTACATTCCAAGATACGCGCAGACCGCGTGTCCCATGTTATGGATGTAGAGTTTGCGTTCGATGATGAAGCGGAACGGAGAGACGGGAACAACGTTTCGGATTTCCGGAACCCCTCCGGCAAATGCATCACGGTCACAGGGAAGGACGCCGTATTCTTCCGCGCGCACGAGGAGCGGGTCGATTTTCGTGAGTTCCGGATCGGGGATCGGCACCATCCGTCCGACGGAGGTTTCGACCAGACCGACATTGGCAAGTTCGTCGGCGGTCAGCTCGGGTTCGAGGAGGGAGTGGATGTACTTGTCCGCGTCCATGAGGTTTTCGCAGATGAGGAGGTTGAACGGACGTTTCGTTTCGGCGTACCGGCGTTTGATGCCGCCGACGAGGTTCGGGATGATGAATCTGATTGCTTTCGCGCCGACGCAGGTCACGCAGATATCGCAGTCCGCGATCGCACGCTGAGCCGCGTCACGGTCGTTTCCGTTGACCGCGCGGACATTTTGGATGATGAGACGCTTGGAGCCGCCTGTACGGACGATGTCCAGCGGATATTCGTGACGGTCGTTCAGTGCGTTCACGATGGGTTCGGAGACGTCCACGAAGCAGGTTTCAAAGCCCGCTTCGGAGAAAATCTGACCGATAAAGCCGCGCCCGATGTTGCCTGCTCCGATGATAACAGCATTTTTCATGATGATTCTCCCGTTTTTTCAGAATGCCGCGCCGGAGTCCGACACGCCATAAATATCCGCGTATCTGAACGCTTCCTCAATGGTTCCCATGGCTTCCGTTGCGCCCGGTTCGGTCAGGGACATGGTCGCCGCGCAGTTGGCGAGAAGCAGTGCCTTGCCGAGGTCCATACCCCGGTGCGCCGCGCAGAGAACTCCCGCACAGAATGCGTCGCCCGCGCCGACCTTGCCGAGAATCTTTTCCTTCGGCAGATTGATCTGACCGCAGGAATACAGGTTTCCTTCTTTATCCATGCCGAAGCCGCCTTCGGGACAGTGAATGACCGCCCATTCGCCGACGCCCAGTCCGAACAGGGCGGACAGTGCCTTCGGAAGATTGTCGTAAATCAGCGCGCCGTTGTCGTCGCGGAGAGCGATCCCGGTGCTTTCGCCCGCTTCAATTTCGTTGATGATGCAGTAATCGGTGTACTTCAATGCCGGTGGAACGAGCTTCATGAAGCGTTCGCCGCTTTCGCTGACCACGTCGATGGAAGTCTTGATGCTGCGTTCTCTGGCATGAGCGAGAAGCCGCGCCATTTTCGTACCGTATTCATCGTCTTCTTCATCCAGCGCGTCGAGCAGAAGGATATACGCGATGTGCAGAATATCGCAGTCCACGTCGTCCCAGTCAAAGGAATCTTCGCAGAAATCGGAATTTGCCCCCCGGAACTGGAAGAACGTGCGTTCACGGGTGAGATTGTCGCTCATGACGGCAGTGAAGGATGTCGCGCCGTGACGGGAAATCGCGGAAATGTCGATCCCTTCCTCCGTCAGACGGTCGAGGATATAGTCGCCGTTTTCGTCCGCGCCGACCAGACCGACCCCTGCAACGGTCACGTCGGGCATGAGCCGCTTGATGTCGATTCCGACATTGGGAACCGACCCGCCGACCGTTTTGCCGATATCGGTGATGGTTGTCAGCTTGCCGGGAACCGGATATCCGCTGATGGAGTAGAGCAGGTCGAGTACGATATTGCCCGCAATACAGATTTTGTTTTTCATAATCTTGACTCCGTTCGTGATTTTCGCTATAATAATGGTAGATAAATTATAACACCGAATCGGTGGGAAGTCAAGAATCTGCGGGATTTTGGCGGGGAAAGTGGGGAGAGTGCGGATTGTTTGTGCAGGGGAAACGCTGCTTTCACGACTTGCTATGCAAGTCGAAAAGAAAGCTGTGCAAAGAACTTTATACTGCGGTAGCCAGTTTGTTTGGCTGATATGGTGGAGAGGGGATTTTTTTGAAATATACCGGTTCGTGAAGCTGAAATTTGTTAGACCTGTTGACATGACGTTGGTTTGAATCTCTACGAAAATCGTTTTGGGGAAGTCAGGCTCCGCTGGAGTTGCATGGCAACTCCGCCTGACTTCCCACGCCGGTTTTCGACTGCACGATGTAGTACGCCACTATTGAATTCAGCTACGGTTTGTCAGGCTTCCGCGCGGCTTGGCTAACCCGCCGTCCGCGCTTTTCGTTAGTTCGGTCGGCTGACATACAGTTTGTACAAACGAAAGCACGCACGGCGACCGAGCCAAGGCGTGCGGGAACCCAAGTAAATGTAGCTGAATTTGAACAGGGCGCACGGTATCACGGAAACGGAAATGATCTGTGCTGAACAAAACGGAGTTTTGAGAAGTCGCTCCCCTATTTCTCATAGTCTTTATTCCTCCACGTCAGCGGGCGAAACAAATTTCAGCCGTACTCCACGGAATTTTCCCCTATTCCCCCTCTCTCCCATACCAACTACACAATCCGTCAACACAGCCTAAAAAGGTTTTGGAAGGGGTTTGGGGAAACCTTTTCCTCAAAAAGGTTTCCCCAAGAAAGCCCACCCCGCGATTCACATTAAGAAAGGAAAAAATCATGGATTGGAAGGAACTTGAATCGGCGTGTGCCGCCTGCCGGGGGTGCAGTCTCTGGCAAACGAGAACCAATCTGGTGTTCGGATGCGGAAACCGGAACGCGGAACTGATGTTTGTCGGCGAAGGTCCGGGGGAACGAGAGGATGCGACGGGGATTCCGTTCGTCGGGGCGGCGGGGATGCTGCTTGATAAATATCTGACTGCCGTGGGGATCGAGCGGGACGACGTGTATATTGCGAATATCCTGAAATGCCGTCCGCCGAACAACCGCGACCCGCTGCCGGAGGAAGGAGATGC
>SVQN01000042.1 GCA_015065295.1 Oscillospiraceae bacterium | reverse complement strand
TCCCCACGTCAACGGGTGAAACAAATTTCAGCCGTACTCCACGGAATATCCCCCATTTCCCCTTCTCTCCCATACCACCCACAAAAACCGGCTACCACAGCCTAAAAAGGTTTTGGAAGGGGTTTGGGGGAACCTTTTCCTCAAAAAGGTTCCCCCAAGAAACTACTCCATATCGCCATCCGCATATTTTGTAGATAGAAAACGAGTATCCATCATGAAACAACAATACCCAAAACCCGCCGGCGGACGGATGGTGCGGATCGTCGTGCCGGTTCTGTTTGCCGCACTCTGCGCCCTCACCGTCCTGATGGTGTATACGATCCGCTGGGGATGGGGGAACGCCGGGAATGCGGGCGAATTTGATCTTGCACGACTCGCCAACGAAACGAGACGTGAGGATACGGACGTGTCCGGATATCTTCTTCCGGAGTTTATCGGACTCACCGTGTCCGGGAAACAGCTTGGCGTCTCGGCGTCGTATTATCTGATTTCCGAGCTGTATGAGCTTCTGACGCCGACCATCGGACAGGCTCTGACTGCGGCGGTTCCGCTGGCGCAGGAAATGGACGACGAAACGTGGAACAACTGTACGTCGGCGGAAACGTCCGTCTATATCCGGTATCACAGCGAACTGACCGACGGTGTCGTGGCTCTGTTCGCCGGACGGATGCAGAATCTCCGCTTCCGGGACAATATACGGGAAATTTTTATCCTTCCGTCCAGCGAGGAAACGGTTGTGGTAATCCGGAGCGCGTCGGGGGATGTGATCCAGTATATTCTCCCTGTGTATATGACGTCGTTCAGTGCCAACGAAATTTCCCGGTTCGTGCGTTCCTACGGCGGAGGAATGACTCCTTTTATATTTAATGAAGAAACGTATGCATCCCTTGCGTGGACGGAACCCATTTATACCGAAACGATCCGGACGCGGAACCTGATTATGACCGACGGTACCGCGGGACTGATTCAGAACAGCTCCGTCGAAAAGGAAGCCCTCCTGCGTCTGTTCGGGTTCAATCCCGATAAACTGCTGAATGTCCACGAGGAAGCGGACGGATCGAGCAGCTATTACGATACGGAAGGGATTCTGTATCTGCGCCGTTCCTCGTTTGAATACCTGCGTTCTTCCGAGGACTCCGGTCTGGATGTGAACGATATTCTCGGCGGCTTCTCCGGCAGGAAGGGAAACGGGAGTACGGCGGAAACGCTCAGGACGTATGTACAGGCGGCGGTGCTGCTGTATGAAAATCTGGAAAAAATCAACCGGAATTATACCGGCGGGGACGCGGATATTCTGCTTCGCTCGATGTCTTCCCTTGACGGTGAAGTGACGCTGGAGTTCCAGTATGTCCTTGACAATGTTCCCATTGCCGATGACCGGGCGGCGTACCGGATCACGTTTTACAACGACCGCGTTCTGCGCGCCGAGCTGCATACGATTTCCGTCCGTACCCTTGCCGACCGTTCGGAATCCTATCAGGAATGGTGGTTTGCATCCCGTCTGCCTGCGAACCGGTTCAGCGACAACGTGCGCCTTGTCTATCGCAGCGATTATCTCTCGGAAGCCGTTTCGGCAGAATGGGCGGCAGAGGAACTGAATTTCACGGAAACGGAGGACGAATATGGAGAATAACCGGATTCTGCGGATGCTGGCAGTAATCCTGCTGATCTCCTGCGGAATTGTTTCCGTGAGCCTGTTCCGGATGCTGCACAATATGAATTATATCCCTTCGGAAGCGGTGGATAATCTTGTGGAAATCATGGCGAAGGACGGGATCCTGCTCGACCGGGGGATTGTTTCGGAAAAGCGGGAACACCGGACGGTCTATCTGTTCGACTCCGATGATTACAACCGGACGGTTGCCGAGCTTCTGGGCGGAGCGGCCGTGAAGGATATCTACGCGATTCCGAAAGGGGAACTGCTGATTCTCGAAAACGGGAACCGCTGTGAGTTCACGCAGAACTTTTCCTTCCGGTACCAGACGAAAGGGACAGAGGATGTTCCGCCGGATATTGTCGATCTGCAGTACTACGGAACTCCACTCGCGGAAGAGATGGCGGAAACGACGGTGGCAGCGGTTCGGAATTTTCTCGGAAACGGGAGCCGCGCATTCAGCGGAGGCGGAGAACTGCGGGGAGCCGTGGAAATTGACGGGATATGGGAGAAAGCGGGAATCGAGTATGTCCTTTGTTCCCGGACAATCGACGGGGTAACGATTACAGGAAATCTTGTCCTCTGTACGGTGGAGAACGGGATTGTGACGGCGGCACACGGAACCTGGTGCTTCTTCACGGAAGGGACTTCGTATTCCGCACAACTCACCGATCTTTTAAATATACTGTTTAATGTCAAAAAGCATCTGACGCCCGCTGACGGCGAAATCATTGTCGAATCCATCCATTCCTGCTATTCCCTGTACTTTTTCGGGGAAGAGGAGAATTTCTGTCTGATCCCCTGCTGGCAGATCACAACGGATATACGGGGCGATTTGATTTATAATGCCATTGATGGTACATTGTACACAAAAATACAGGAATAAAAACCATGATTTGGGGTGATATTTAATAATATATATGAAATTTATGAAAATCCTGCAAAAACCTCTTTCATTCCTGCACACAAACTGTTATAATATTAAAAGGTAAGATGGTCGAATCATCGGAATTTTTCAGGATTCCCTCCCATTTTGCCTTTATAACTACGATATTACAGCTCCGGCTTCTGGAAAGGCTCGGTATATACATGGAAAAAATCATCGTAAACGGGGGAAATCCCCTGTGCGGAAGAGTGGAAATCTCCGGCTCCAAAAATGCGGCTCTTCCGATTATTTATGCCTGCGCGCTGGTGCGCGGGAAATGTGTTCTCGAAAACATTCCCGCGATCAGCGATATTGCGGATTCGTTTGAAATTCTGCGCGGCATCGGCGCGAAGATTCGTATGCTCGACCGTACGACGTACGAAGTGGACTGCACGGACGTGGCTCCCTGCAAGTCCAATTACGACCTTGTCCGGAAGATTCGCGGTTCGTATTATCTGCTGGGTGCCGAATTCGGTCGTTTCGGCCGTGCCAAGGTTGGTCTTCCCGGCGGATGCAATTTCGGCGTTCGTCCCATCGACCAGCACATCAAGGGCTTTGAAGCTCTCGGCGGAAAGGTGAACACCGAAGGCGGCTATGTGGAAATCGAATCCCAGCGCGGCGCGGTCGGTGCCAACATCTTCTTTGACGTGGAAAGCGTCGGCGCAACCATCAACGTTATGATCGCGGCGGCAACGGCGGACGGTACGACCATCCTCGACAACGCGGCCAAGGAACCCCATGTAGTAGACTGTGCGAATTTCCTGAATACCTGCGGTGCGAAGATCAGCGGCGCGGGTTCGGACGTCATCAAGATCCGCGGCGTGAAGGAACTTCACGGCTGTACGTACGCGATTATCCCCGACATGATCGAAGCCGGTTCCTTTATGGTAGCGGCGGCGGCGACCGGCGGTTCGGTACGCATTGACAATGTCATTCCGAAGCATCTGGAATCCATCACGGCGAAGCTGGAGGAAACCGGCGCGGAAATCGAAGAATTCGACGATGCCGTCCATGTAACGGCCAGCGGAAAGCCGCGCAAGACGAGCGTGAAGACCCTGCCTTATCCGGGCTTCCCGACCGATATGCACCCGCAGATGTCCGCGTTGCTCTGTCTGGCGGACGGGGTGAGCTACATCAACGAAAGTATTTTTGAAAACCGTTTCCGCTATGTGGAAGAACTCCGCCGGATGGGCGCGAAGATCAAGGTGGACGGACGCATCGTTGTCATCGAAGGCGGTATGCCTCTGACGCCTGCCCGTGTGATCGCCACCGACCTGCGCGGCGGTATGGCGGTTCTGATCGCGGCACTGGCAACGGAAGGAAAGACAGAAATTTCCGACATACATCTCATCGAACGCGGGTATGATGAAGTCTGTGCGAAGTTCCGCGCGCTCGGTGCGGACATCGAGAAAGTCATTCTTCCCGAAGCCGTGAGTATTCCCAAAGCAAACTGAATTATAAAGGAGATAAATCCCATGGAAGTAACCTACGAAACCATTATCGGCGATATCGTTGATTTTGACGAAGATACCGCAGACATTTTCCTGGAATGCGGTATGCACTGCATCGACTGCCCGGTCTCCCGCATGGAAACCGTCGAAGAAGCCTGCATGGTTCACGGCGTTGACCCGGACGAACTCATCGAAAAGCTCAACGAATATTTCAAGAATAAGAAATAAGGAGTTATCGGGGAAAACTTTTTTGAAAAAAAGTTTTCCCCGAACCCCTTTCAAAAAACTTTATACTCTGTGGATTGACGCAGTGGGTGCAAATTGTCAGTAAGAAGAAATTTTGTCAACTGTCCAGCCGGTTTGGTATTCCAAATCTGCACCTGACTTTGTCCATCCGTTTCGTATAGAAGTTTTGGAAGATGGGGTTCGGGGAAGAAACTTTTTGAAAAAAGTTTCTTCCCCGATTATTGTTTGCTATGGAAAAATTATGTGTCCTCGACGGACGTTTGTCCTGTGCGGCATCGTTTGTGCGGCAGGGAAGTGTCGTGTGCGACGTCGGGACGGATCACGCGTATCTGCCGGTGAACCTGATCCAGCGCGGAATTGCGAAACGGGCGGTCGCGTGCGACATCAACGAAGGGCCGCTGGATCATGCGAGAAAGAGTGCGGCGAAATTCGGCGTGACGGATCGCATCCGGTTTGTCCTCGCGGACGGACTGGACGGGGTAGAGCCGGAGAAAGACGGAGTGAACGATATTGTCGTATGCGGGATGGGCGGCGAGTTGATTGCACGGATTGTGGATGCGTCGGCGTATACGAGAAACCCGGATGTACGCCTCATCCTCCAGCCGATGACGTGCGCACCGGAACTGCGGCAGTATCTCTGGGACAACGGATTCTGCATCATGGAAGAACGCCTGTGCGAAGCTGCCGGAAAGATTTATACCTGTATGCACGTCCGTTATGACGGAGAAACGCGGGTATATACCCCCGCAGAATTGATTCTCGGACGATACCACATTGAAAATCGCGCACCGCTGTTTGACGAATATGCAAAGACGGCGATACGCCGGATGCAGACGCAGATTACCGGAATGAAAAAAGGCGGTCTCGGCACCGCGAAGGAAGAAGCTGACCTCGCGTCCGTGGAAACCGCCGTATCTGGAGGAACAATATGAACGTAAAAACTTTACATGATGAACTGACCAGACGCTGGCCGAAGACACTGTCCGCCGCATGGGACAACGACGGCATCATGTCTTCGCCGGATGTGACGGCGGAGGTGAAGCGTGTCCTCGTCGCGCTTGACGCGACCCATGCGGTGATCCGTTATGCCGTCGAAAACGGATTTGACACGGTCATCACGCACCACCCGATGATTTTCAAAGGGGCGAAAAATGTCACGCCCGTCACGCTCACCGGACGACGCATTGTGGATTCGCTGGTGAACGGCGTGTCGGTGCTGTCGTTCCATACCCGTCTCGATGCGGCGGAAGGCGGCGTGAACGACGAACTCTGCCGTGCGCTCGGTTTTGCTGCCTGCGAATCTTTCGGGGATGACGAAATGCCGACCCTCGGACGGATCGCGGAAATTCCCGCAATGACCGCCGGAGAACTCGCGAAACTGGTGAAGACCAAACTCGGCTGTACGGCAGTCCGCGTGAACGGCGACTGTTCGCAGACCGTGAGCCGTGTTGCTCTCTGTGGCGGGGACGGGAAGGAGTTCGTTTATCCCGCACTTGCCGTCGGCTGTCAGGCGTATATCACCGGCGACGCGGGCTACAATATGGCGGAAGATGCCGCCGAAGACGGACTGGTCACGATCGAGGTGGGGCATTACCACAGCGAAGTGCCGGTCTGCCGTGTGATCGCGGAAGCAGTACGGGAACTGACGGGGATTGAGGCGGAGATTATGGATAGCTGCGGATATGCGGTGGTTTGAGGTAAATCTGCCCGAATTCTTCCGGAAAGCGGAGCTTGTACCACATTAGGATCAGACTGTATTTCAGATCGAGTACACTGATGGACTTGTTTGTGAGAAATTTTATGGTTTTGAACCACCCGATCATCTCTTCCGTAACACCGATTTCCGTGAGATACTGTCGGTCGGCATCATCCATTCCCTGTTTTGTGTAAACGCCCTTCCGTGTGTTTTCCATGACCCGGTAAGCAAATCCGGGATCGTCGATTCCATGACGGAGCAGGCGGGTGGAGATGAGATTGTATATGTCGTCCCGTGACGAAGGGAATTCCGGGAGCACGATGCGTTCGTCCGCAAAAAGGGTACTGCTGCAGTTGACCAGTCCTAAAAAACGGATTAGTTCGTGATGGTTCTGCGGCGGTGTTTTTTTTAGAAGCATCTGCAGAAAAACGAATCCAAACGCACCGACTCCTTCAGTATTCCCGGCGGTGAACTGCGGAAGAACATCGCCGTCAAGGAAGGGAACGCGGTCAAATGAGGTACCGGTCGCCTGTTCGAGAGCGTGGTATCTCTCCATAGTTTCCGAATGCCACACATGGATGTGAGGATAATATGGAAGATATTTCAGACGGTTTTTCTCAAACGGGAGGACAGTTCCCGCCTGAGCCGCAAGTTCCGGCGGAAGAATGACCAGATACCGAGCGGTTCGATCGTTTTCATCAACCGGGGGACGTTCCAGAATGAGATACGGGACATCTGCAAGCAGATCACAGAGATGCTGCATTACGGTATCGTAATAGCCTGACTCGGTGCCGAGAAGGATCGCCGGTTCCCGATGAAAGAGGGATCGATGCGAAGCCAGCGGAATTGCATGACCGTCGCGGGAATATTCTTTCCCGCAGAGGCAGGTTTTCGGCGGCAGATCCCATCCGTCCGCAGCATCCGGAACAAGCTCCGTACGCTTACAGAACGGACAGTAATAATGCGGCGGGAGCGGATTGATCTCTGTGGCACCGAGAAGAAACGCGGTGAGCAGGGAATTCGTTCCGTCACGGAGATGTACGAAATGTCCGGCGGCACGCACTTTTTGAATCAGTGCGGCGATCAGTGCATACCAGACGATATGATCGGTATGCTCGAGTTCCGCTGCCTCGCTTTCCAGACGGCTGAGAAACGGAAGCGGCGGATGTTCTCCGTACCGTTCAAACAGGGTGGTACGGACATTTTCCCAAAGTTCTTTTTTGTGCTTCATCGCAAAAATTCCTTTCCGTTCGATTTCCGCAGGACGATTGCGGCAAGTCAAAAGTTCGTCCACACTCACACAGAGAACCTCGCTGAGACGGAATAACAGACGGCTTTTCGGTTTCGAAGAGCCATTTTCCCACTTGGAGACCGCCTTGTTTGAGACACCGACAAGGGAGCCGAGCTGATACTGCGACAAACCGCGCCGCTCCCGCAGTTCACGCAGAAAATTTCCGAAACTGTAATCGTTCATGACTGACCTCCTCTTGCTTTGTGATTCCATTATATCAGGTTTCCGGAAACAAAACAAGCCGGCATCTGTCCACCGAAAGTAGAAATTAACATAGAAAAACGGTATGACCGAAATCATACCGTGTTCTTTTTTTCGATTTTACAATACCTTCGACAGGAAGTCCTTGAGTCTCGGGTTCTTCGGATTCGTGAAGAATTCTTCCGGCGTGCCTTCCTCGACGATTTTTCCTTCGTCCACAAAAATGATGCGGTCGGCCACTTCACGGGCAAAGCCCATTTCGTGGGTAACGATGACCATCGTCATGCCGTCTTCCGCGAGGGACTTCATCAGGTCGAGAACTTCGCCGACCATTTCCGGGTCGAGCGCGGAGGTCGGTTCGTCGAACAGGATCACATCCGGATCCATCGCCATGGCGCGGACGATCGCAATTCGCTGTTTCTGACCGCCGGAGAGCTGCGACGGGTACGCCTGTGCGCGGTCGGCAAGACCGACACGGGTCAGAAGCTGCATCGCGCGTGCTTCCGCTTCTTCCTGGGACTTCTTCAGCAGCTTCATCGGTGCCAGCGTCATGTTGCGGAGAACCGTCATGTGCGGGAACAGGTTGAAGTGCTGGAATACCATGCCCATTTTCTGGCGGCACAGGTTGATGTCGGTCTTCTTGTCGGTCAGAATCTGTCCGGCAAAGTCGATGGTGCCGTCGGTCGGAACTTCGAGAAGGTTCATCGAACGCAGGAACGTCGATTTCCCGGAACCGGACGGTCCGATGATAACGACGACTTCGCCGCGGTGAATATCGTTCGAGATGCCGTCGAGAGCCTTGATTTTGTCGCCCTTGTAGTATTTTTTCAGATCGCGTACGCGGATCAGAACTTCGTTGTTGGATTTAGCGTTCACTGTTCTTCAGTCTCCTTTCGAGTTTGCCGACCAGCCATGTGAAGAACATGACCATCGCTAAGTAGATCGCCGCGATGGCGAACAGGGGCCAGAAGCTCTGATAGGTAATGCCGCGGATGATGTTCGCGCCGCGGGTCAGGTCGGTCACGCCAACATAGCCGGCGACGGACGTTTCCTTGAGCAGCGTGATGAATTCGTTGGCGAGGGCGGGGAGAATGTTCTTGAACGCCTGCGGAAGGACAATGTACGCCATCGTCTGGATGTAGTTCAGACCGAGGGAACGGCCGGCTTCCGTCTGACCGGGGTCAATGCTCATGATACCGCTTCGGATGATTTCCGCAACGTACGCCGCGGAGTTGAGACCGAACGCGACGACACCGCAGAGCATCTTGTTCCGCGAGCTTGCCATGATGACGAAGAAAATGATAAGAATCTGAACCATGACCGGCGTTCCGCGGAAGATGGTCAGGTAGCATTTGCAGATGCCGTTGCCGATTCGGAGGAGCGTCTTACCGATACCGGCACGCATATCGGTGAACTGCTTGTCGTAGGTGGAACGGACCGCCGCGATGACAATCCCGATGACCACGCCGAGAATGAGGGAGAGGAAGGTCAGCAGCAGCGTGCTTCCGATCCCGTCCACGATGTACTTCCAGCGGTTGTCAACGATAAACGCGACCTTGAATTCCTCCACCAGTTTGGTAAACCAATCCAATGTGAATCTCCTTTTTGGGGATTTTTTCTCGGGGGAAACTTTTTTCTAAAAAAGTTTCCCCCGAACCCCTTTCAAAAAACTTTATACTATATAAAATTAACAGAGTAAGTGCGGATTTTGAGTGAATGAAGTTGCGTTATATGAAAAAATGAGGACAATCCATGTCCCCAGGTTTCAATCCCCTTTCGCCTGACTTTGTTTCCTTTTTCTGGTTGAAAGTTTTTGAAAAGGGGTTTGGGGAGAAACTTTTTCCAAAAAGTTTCTCCCCAATAACATTCCAAAAAATCTTATTCAGCAGGGATGTACTTAGCGATGATGGAAGCAACGGTACCGTCAGCGATGAGTTCGTTGAGAGCGGTTTCGATCTTGGTCATCAGTTCGGTGTTTTCCTTGCCGACTGCGATTGCATATTCTTCGGTGATATATTCGGTGTCAAGGATAACGAGACCGGGGTTGTTCTGAACGAATACCTTTGCGGGTTCGTTGTCGATAACAACGCAGTCAACCTTGTCGGAGGTCAGAGCCATGATGGCGTCTGCGCCCTTGTTGTAACGTTCGATGGTAGCGAGACCAGCGTCTTCAAGGTCCCAGGTGGTGTAGAGGTCGCCGGTGGTAGCGAGCTGAACGCCGATCTTGTGGGATGCGCCTTCTGCGAAGAGGTCGTCAGCGGAGGTGATGGAAGAGCCTTCCTTAACAACGATTACCTGTACGCCGGTAGCGTAGGAGGTGGAGAAGTCAACCTGTTCCTTACGTTCGTCGGTAACGGTAAGACCAGCCATAGCGAAGTCGTACTTGCCGCTCTGAACGCCGGGGATGATGGAGTCGAAGTCAACGTGTTCGATGGTGAGTTCTGCGCCGATCTTGTTGGAGATCGCTTCAGCGATTTCAGCGTCGATACCGACGATCTTGTCGCCTTCGAAGTATTCGTAGGGCGGGAATTCGGCGTTGGTAGCCATAACGAGAGCGTCGCCGCTGCCGCCGCAGGATGCACACGCGAGCATGGTCATAACCGCTGCAAGCGCGAGAGTGAGAATCTTTTTCATGATGTGATGTCTCCTGAGAAAATAAGTAATAAAATTTACATTTCAGTCAAATGCACGGCTATTATACCACCGCTTCAAGGGAAAAGCAAGCCTTTTTCCGAAAAATATTCAACGAATCTGCATTTTTTTCCGTGGGGATTTTGGCAGTATTTTTCAATTTCTCTGAATTTCACGATATATGGACGGTTATCGGTGCAAACTCCGGAACTGTGCGGGATTTATTCATGTATATACTTTTGTTTGTAAACTAAATATAGAGACGGGAGATGTATAAATCCGTGCGGAAATGGAAACGATAGAAACGAACAATTTACAGAGAACGGAGCAGATTATGGAAAACAATACGGAAAAACACGAAGCAGAACAGGCGAACGGCGAGAACCGGATGGAGGACATCCTCAAAAGCGGGAGTGTGATTTCCCGTTCGGGGGACGAAACGATCCATTGCCTGACGATCATCGGGCAGATCGAGGGGCATTATCTTCTCGGAGACGGACAGAAGGCGACGAAATACGAGCATATTCTTCCGCTGCTTGTGTCCATTGAGGAAAGCGGCGAGATTGACGGGATGCTGATGGTGCTGAACACCATGGGAGGCGACGTGGAAGCGGGGCTGGCGATCGCGGAGATGGTGGCGAGTATGTCAAAGCCGACGGTATCGCTGGTTCTCGGCGGCGGACATTCGATCGGGGTTCCGCTGGCGGTATCGGCGAAACGGTCGTTTATCGTCCCGTCGGCGACGATGACGATTCATCCGGTGCGGATCAGCGGAACGGTGGTCGGCGTACCGCAGACGTACTATTATTTTGAACGGATGCAGGATCGCATTATCGAATTTGTCCGGACGCATTCGCGCATGACCGAAGAGGACTTCCGCGCGCTTCTGATGCGGACGGATCAGATTGCAACGGATGTCGGCTCGATCATTGACGGCAGGGAAGCGGTGAAGCTGGGACTGATCGACCGTGCGGGCGGACTGGCAGAGGCGTTGGGGGAACTGCGGGGGATGATAAAGGGAGAGAAGAGTGAAGAGAGAAAAGTGAAGAGGGAATGAAGATTTTTGACGCGCGGATGCGCGTCAAAAATTATTTTTATTGAAAATGGACTTTCTTTTTTTCTTCATTTATGATATACTGTATGCAAATCATACAATACTTTTCTTTATACAAAGGAGATTTTATTATGTTAAAGGGTATCAGCAAAATCATTTCTCCCGATCTTCTCTGCGTTCTGGCGAAGATGGGGCACGGCGACGAAATCGTTTTTTCCGACGGCAATTTCCCCGGTGAAAGCATCGGACGCATTGTTCTCCGTTCGGATGCCTGCGGGGTTCCGGAGCTTCTGAAGGCGGTTCTGGAGCTGTTCCCGCTTGATACATACGACAACAACGTGTATCTGATGGACAAGACCGAGGGCGACCGCGATCTGGACATTCCGATCTGGGAAGAATACCGCAAGATCGTTGCGGAACACACGGACAAGGAGCCTGTGTTCCTCGAACGGTTTGAATTCTACGAACGCGCAAAGAAGGCGTATGCCGTTGTTGTTACCGGCGAAGGCGCGATTTATGCGAACGTGATCCTGAAAAAGGGTGTTGTCAAGTAAGATATGGCAAACGGCAGAGACAAAAAAGACGAGATCATCAATTTACAGCTTGATCTCATCCGGAAAATGACGGAAAACAACATCAAGCGGCTGAGTGATGATATCTGGGGAAGCACGCGGACGAATGCGAATCCGCCGCAGAAACCGCAGACATCCGCAAAAACGGGAACTCCGGCGGCACCGCAGAATCCCGCGCCGGTGAAGCCTGCCCAGCCGTCGGATGCCGACCTTATCAAAGCGTCGGGCAGCGGCGACGGTGCGAAACCGGCGGAACCGGAAGAAACGCTGCCGGAAAAGGAGAACATCGACGATCTCCGGAAAGAACTCGATTCCTACATCGGGCTGGACGAAGTCAAAAAAGAGGTGAAGAGCCTCATCAACATGGCGACGGTGTACAAGATGCGCCGGGACAACAATCTGCCGACGGCGGATGTGTCGCTGCACATGGTTTTCTCCGGAAATCCCGGGACGGGCAAAACAATGATCGCGCGGTTCATGGCGAGAGTTTATCATTCGCTCGGCATCCTGTCGAAAGGTCAGCTTGTCGAAGTGGACCGGAGCGGACTGGTTGCGGGCTACATCGGTCAGACGGCGATCAAAACGGCGAAGGTTCTTGAAGGAGCCATCGGCGGCGTCCTGTTCATCGACGAGGCGTACACGCTGACGGCGAAGACGGAAAACGACTTCGGATTTGAAGCAGTCGATACGATCCTGAAATCCATGGAAGACAACCGGGACGATCTGGTTGTGATTGTCGCGGGGTACATTGATTTAATGGAAGATTTTATCGACTCCAACCCCGGTCTGCGGTCGCGCTTCAACAAGTATATCCGTTTTGACGATTATTCCGCCGACGAAATGATGGGGATTTTCGATCTCCAGTGCAAAAAGAGCTGTTATATGCCCGACGACGAAGCGAAAGCGGCTCTGAAGGAATATTTCACGGCGGTATCGGAAGCGGCAGGCGAATTCGGCAATGCGCGCGGCGTACGCAACACGTTTGAGCGGCTTCTGACGGAGCAGGCGAACCGTGTTGCCGGAATGACCGACATTTCCAGAGACGATCTGATGACGATCACCAAAGCGGACGTGGACGCGGCACTGTACCCGAAGGAAGAAACAGAAGAATAAACGAAACCACCGGTTTTCCGACATGAGAACCGGTGGTTTATATCATATTAACGTGAGTTCGATGAAATAAAATTTGATAGGAAAGCTATCAAAATCGTAGGGCGGGGGCTTGTCTCCCGCCGGAACGAACAGTTTGAATTTCTTCACGGCGGGAGACAAGCCCCCGCCCTACGGTGTGTTCGTCAACCTGTTGGAATTTCTATCGAACTCACGTATATTATGGGAAAATTACAGACATTCCGGCAGGAATTCGTTCAGACTCCGCTTGACATTTCCGTTGTATCCCGTCACGCGGTCAGCGGCGGTCATGGAATTCAGGACGGATTCCTCAACCGCTTCGGCAGCCGCACGGAATACCCGGTCGATGTGCCGGTCGTCCAGTGCCTGCATCGGACGGAATGCACCGGAATCCGGACGGTGACGGTTGGCAGTCGTGAAGCCGATGGCTACATCTCCGCTGCCGTGACCGATGAACGAACCGGTTCGCGCCAGACCGACCGGGACACGGCGGAGGACACGCCCGAGCTGAAGTTCGCTGAGAGGGATGTCCGTGCCGAGAACGATCATGATCGAGCCTTTGTCAGTCTGCGCCTGTTCTTTACGGATTTTCGCGGCGATCCGTTCGCCTACGGGACGACCGTCAATCATGAGGTCAGCCGTCCGTCCGAAATTGGACTGCACCAGAACGCCGACGGTGTAGTTCTGTCCGTCGAGATTCACAAGGCGCGAAGCCGATCCGATGCCGCCCTTGAGTCCGAAACAGCTTGTTCCTTTCCCCGCGCCGACATCGCCTTCTTCAAAATCCGCGCACGCATTTTCGATGGCGGCATAAACCTCCGCTTCGCCGAGCGCACGGTCGGCAATGTCGTTCAGTCCGCAGTCGTTGGTCTCTCCCACCACAGGATTGACGGAGAAACATCCGATGTTCTCGCGTCTGCACCGTTCCAGCGTCCATCCGACAAGAGCGTCCGCAACTTTGCCGACGTTCAGCGTATTGGTCAGCGCAATGGGCGTTTCAAGCGTGCCGAGTTCGTTCACCTGCACGGTTCCGCAGGTCTTGCCGAATCCGTTGATGACATGAACGGCGGCGGTCATTTTGTCGGAAAACAGGTTGTCCTGCGCGGGCAGAATCACCGTCACGCCGGTTTTGTGGCGGTCATTGTCAAGGGTATAATGCCCGACGGTCACGCCGGGAACATCGGAAATCTTGTTCAGCAAACCCGTCGGAAGCTCCCCGACCGTGATGCCGTAATCGCAGATACGTTTGGTATTCATACGCTTTTCTCCAATGAAAATCCATAGAAAAACGCCCGAAGGGCATTTTTCTACCTTTTCTTTTCACTCTTCACTTTTCTCTCTTCACTCAATAAAGATCGTTCCGACCGACCAGCCGTGGAGATCGGGGATCACCACTTTGTATTCGCCTTCTGCGATTTCTTCCGCATCCAGCACGATTTCATCGGAATACTGGCTCATATAGGTGAACGTCGTTCCGGCGGGATTCCGGAGAATCATTTCCAGCGCGCCGCTGTCGCCGACCGAGACGTTCGTGACCGAAACGGCAACCGTCTGTCCGTCCGCATTGACGCGCGGATGAAGGATTGCCTGAATCGGGGTGACCAGTTCGGCGGCGAACTTCTTTCCGGCGATGTATTCCATCGCGTTCCGGTACTGGTCGCGCTTTTCCGTGCTGATGCCGCGTCCCCACATATCGTAGAACGCCGCCCATTTTGCACCCGCGGAGGTCGTGAAGACCGCGCTTGCAACGGATTCCCGGGCGGGAACGGTGCCATTGGTGGGCATGAATACGCCGAGAACCTCCAGATCTTCGCCGAGAAGTTCCCAGTCGGTGGTTTTTCCCCAACGTCCGCCCCAGCAGTCGCCGGCTGCGTTTCCGTTGACCGGATGGTCAGTGAAGAGTTCTGTGAGGATGCGCGTACCGATCGGCTGTGCAGTCACGCCGGGATCGAAACCGCGTCCGGTCAGTACCTGAATCGCCGCACCGTCAGTGACAACGGGTCTGCGGAGAAGATCGTTGATTTCCGCATCGCTCATCCGGCGGGCATTGGCCGCGTTGAGAACATAGACATCGCAGTCTTCGCGCGTCATGGCAACCGGGATATTGACATAGCGGAACGGGAGGGCATAGTTATAGGATTCCGACGAATAATCGAACGGATGTTCGCATTTTGCCAGATATCCTTCATGAGAGAGCGCGATTTTCAGCCCGGTCTGTCGGGAACGATTGTTGACCTCGCACAGCTTTTCCCAGTACGGACGGTGCTTGGCAAATGCGCCGAGCATCTGACCGTGCCAAGACATGGGTTCGTAATCGTTCATGAGCATGGCGTAGCTCATCGCGTTGTTTCCGGAGGCGAGGTAATAGGACGTTTCAAAGCAGGTGCCGCCGATGCTTTTGCCGTAGACGATATCCGGCAGACTTTCGATTTCCGGACGGCGGTCATGGACGTAAGAGGGCAGCATATAGTTCTGGTAGCCGAGCAGTTCGGCCTTGTCGATGAAGGTGTTCGGATTGTGGTCGTCGTAGGAGCCGCCGCCGGGACGGGATGCGGGTGCCTTGCCGGTGGAGTCCCGCATGGCATCGAAAATGAAGTCGTAGGCAAAACCGGTGTAGCCGCCGTTCGCACAGTACTGATACCCCATCGCGCAGTCGGGGGCGCATTCGTGAATGACCTTGCCCATTTCACGGGTGAAATCGGCGAGGGATTCGCGGATAAATTCGATGTGCCGCTTCCGCCATTCGATATCACCGAAGCTGATTTCGTGAACGAGCTCTTCGCGCGTGAAGGATGAGCCGTATTTTTTGTTGAATGCGGCCATGCAGTCGTCGCAGAAACAGCCGTGGCGGACGGGAGCATGGTTCGTTGCGCGGAGGTCGTCGTCCACCCACAGGGTGTGCGGCTGAATCACGGAAACATATTCGCGCAGTTCCTCCATGACGTATTCGCGGAAGTGCTTTCCGTTCCAGCAGAAGCAGTAATCGGCGACGGTTCCGTCCGCATCGACCATGTTTTCGATGGGCGAACCGTCGTAGACAAGACCGGAGCAGTCCTGACTCTGCATATACTCGCCGTGACCGATGCTGTTGCTGAGCTGCAGGGACACGCGGACGCCGATACTGCGGAATTTTGCGGCAACTTCGCCGAGGATTTCCGCAGACTGACGGTGGACATCCATGGGCGGGAAGCCGTAGTTGGTGGCGAGCCAGACCTCGTCGCAGCACCCGGGGTGCGCGGTAATTTCGGCAATGAGGGCATCAATAAACGCAGGATCCTTCTGCGTGCGGCTGCCGAGACGCTGAGTAAGCATAAGATACCTCCTTGGAGATGATTCGTAAAGTTTCTATCCCTATTATAAAGAACATCTGCCCAAATGTCAATCCGTAATTCCGTGAATCTTATTCGATATTGACAAATCTCCCCGGATGGTTTATACTGTAACCATCAAAATTCATCCCGAATCAAAGGAGAATCTGTATGAATATCGTAAAATTCAACCGTTACCCGGGCGGCGTGTCCCACTGCCTGACCATGAGTTACGACGACGGTCCGAAGGATGATCTTCGTCTGCTCGATATCTTCAACGCGAACGGCATCAAGGGGACGTTCCACCTCAATTCCGGCAATATTTTCACCCGTTATCCGAAGGAAACCCTCGCAGAAGTGTACGCCGGTCACGAAATTTCGTGCCACATGGTCAGCCACCCGTTCCCGGCCGATCAGCCGGATATGGCGGTGCTTGCGGAAATTCAGGAAGACCGCCGCGCACTGGAATCCGCCGCAAATTACGTTGTCCGCGGGATGTCGTATCCTTACGGGAACTATGACAAGCGGGTAATTGCGCTTCTCCGTGCCGCCGGAATCGAATATTCCCGCACGACCCGTGCGACCAACGGCTACACGCTCCCCGAAGACTTCCTCGAATGGCATCCGACCTGCCACCACAACGGCGGTATTGTGGAAAAGTTCGCGGATTTCATCCAGAACGACCGCTGGGGAAGAGCGAG
Source organism: Oscillospiraceae bacterium (assembly GCA_015065295.1). GTDB lineage: Bacteria > Bacillota > Clostridia > Oscillospirales > CAG-272 > UMGS1696. The sequence goes on along the minus strand of SVQN01000042.1, from coordinate 7,609 downwards.
ACTGTTTTACGTCTGGGGACACAGCTTCGAGTTCCCGCGCGACGACAACTGGAGCATGATGGAAGAATTCTGCAAACTTGCCGGCGGACGGGAGGACATCTGGTACGCGACGAACATTGAAATCGTGGACTATGCGAACGCGCAGAAATCCCTGCGGTTCTCGGTGAACTGCGACAAGGTATACAACCCGACCTGCACGGACGTGTGGTTTACGGTGAACGGCGAGACGGTCTGCTGCAAGGCCGGACAGGGAATGACGCTGTAAAATTTTTTTGAAAAATTTTGGGTTTTGTGCAACCAAATCCGATGAAAAAACGTTATTATGGATAAAGACTTTTCCGCAGGAGGATTTATCCATGAAAAATTACGGTACGTTTTTTTATCGGATTTTTGTTTTTTTCCTTGTGATTCCGCTGTTTACCGCCTGCAATGGGACGGAATCGGACGGTCAGTCTTCCGGATCTGCTGACAGCGGAACGGTGCTGACGAATATTTTCACGGAAACAGCCGCACAGCTTCCGTCAGAAGCGCAGGTCAGCAAAACCATGATCCCGCTGTATGACCGTGAGTCCGGAACGGTCACGGTATTTCTGACCGAGCGGGAGGAGGTTGTCGGAGAGGACGATGTGGTCGGCTCCGTCACGACCGGATGGCTCTATCGTATGTCCGAAAGCGGGGAACTTCTGGACAGGACCGAAATCCCGCTGCCCGACACATTCGGCGGTCTCGGGGCGGGAATCGTTCTTCCGGATGAGGTGATATACACAGGTTCTTCGGCGGAGAAGGAACCGATGGTCTGGAAATACGACCGGACAACCGGCGAAACGGTTTCCACCGGTTCTGTCCGCGAAATGACCGGCGACCCGGATTTTTACCCGAATCTCTATGCGTTTGACGAAGAAAGGCGGATTTACGGGACGGACAAACATACCGTGTACGTCCTGAATCCCGACCTGACGATGGCATTTGTGTATGATTTTCCGATGCAGATTTCCGGCATGGCAAGCGGCGCGGACGGAAACGTCTGGACGGTGTTCAACGCGGGGATGGAGGTCTGCGCGGCAGTCGTTGATCCGGAAACGAAGGAACTCGGTACCTACTGCTCATTTACACGCGGGATGGACAGCGGCGATCCTCCGAAGCATTATCTTCTGGATTCCTCCATGAATGCCGGTGAGAGTGCGTACAATTTCTTCTATTACGACATGGGCGGCGCACTCTGGGGCGTGACGGTCACGGAAAACGGTGCGCTGGAGGAAACGCAGGTGTTCGACCTGTTCAATTCCGGCATCACCCGGCTCAATACCGGCGGCGGTTCCGACGACGGCGATGTATTTCCCATTGCATTCGTGACGGACGAGCTGTTTCTGACGCGGCGGTACGACCGGGAGGATTCGTCCAGTGATTTTGTTTTCCATCATCGCACGGAAGACATCGACCTGAGCGAACAGAGCGTGATTACTATCGCGTACCCCTATCCGTTGGAGGTGGACACGATCGAGCATATCACGGAATTCCGGCGTACCCACCCGGAGGTCAATATCGTTCTGGAGGACTACATCCGGTACGTCGAGCGAGACAATTCACAGGCCGGTGAGGAAAAGCTGTGTTTCGACCTCGTGAACGGGAGCATCGAACCGGATATCGTCATCACCAAGCCGATCCCTTACGCCGCCAGTACGCTGAGTGACAGCAATGTCGCGGTACAGCTTTGCCGGAACGATCTGTACGTTGACCTTGTGCCTTATCTCGAAACGGACAGCGAACTGAATTTCGGCAATCTCTTCGGATGCGTCCGCCGCCTGTTCGACGACGGAGAGGGCGGAATGTGGGGGATTTCCAACTCGTTTCAGGTCAATACGCTGATCGGTTCCGAAAAACTTCTCGGAAATTATGCGGAAAAAGGCTGCTGGACTCTTTCGGAAATGCTTGATTTTCTGGAATCTCTTCCGGAATATACCGAAAAAATTTACAACTACAACCGCCGTCAGGCACTTTCCTCGATCCTCGAACAGGGATGCGGATATTTTCTTCAGGACGGAACGGCTTCGTTCGATTCGGAAGAATTCATCCGTTTTCTGGAATTCTACCGGACGGTTCCGGCAGACCCTGCGGAATACGATCAGACCTCGCCGGTCGCAGAGATTCAGCAGGTGGACAGCATCGAGCGGACGGAAGTCCTTCATGATGCCATCGCCGTGGGGAAAATCGCTCTGATGCCGAGTTCGTTCGGCTATGAAGGGCTGTACAATCTGATGACGACCGAAGGTCACGTTCCGATCAGCGCGGCGACAAAGGGAACTTCCGTGTTTCAGATCACGCCGGAAACTTCCTATATCATCACTGCCTTTTCGGAAAATCCCGATCTCTGCTTTGAACTGGTGAAATCCTTCTTTACGTTCGAAGAAAAGATATTGTCCGACGGATTCAGTTTCTATATGCCGCTCTTTTCCCGGAAAGATCATTTTTCACAGGCGGCATCCACTTCTTCGCTGGTCTCTCTGGAACGTCAGAAACTTGCCCTGCTGACCGAATGGCTCGACAATGCAGGCAGTCCGATTCTGGAACGAACGCCGACGGATATCCAGAACATCGTAAACGAAGAAATGTCCGTGTTCTTCTCCGGCATGGGAACGGCGGAGGACTGCGCGCGGAAAATCCAGTCCCGCGTGGAAATCTGGCTGTCGGAGCACGAATAAAAAGTTTTGAAAAATTTTCGTTTTTGTGCAACCAAATCCGATGAAATCCGGTTATATAAGACAAACTCAATTCCAAAGGAGGTTGTATCTATGAAACATCTTCGCTCATTTCTTTGTACTTTACTTGCCGTTTGTCTTGTTCTTCCGCTGTTCAACGCCTGCAGCGCAGACAATCCGGGAACGGACGGACAAACCGACATCCTTTCCGCAGGTTCTGCGGGTTCAGCAGAATCCGGGAATATCCTGACCAACCTGTTCGCCGAGACGGAATGTCTGCTTCCGGAAGAGGCGCGGGTCTACGATGAAGTCCTGCCGCTGTACGACCGCGAATCCGGGACGATCACCGAATTCCTGCTCGAATGGGAAGAAGTCACCGGTGAGGACAACGTGATCGAATCGGTCTACACCGGATGGCTGTACACACTGTCCGACAGCGGGGAGATTCTGGACAAAACCGAAATTCCCCTGCCGGACGAATTCCAGTATCTCTCCGGCGGCGCGGTTCTGACGGATTCGGTGATGTACGTCTGCTCTTCGAAGGTTCAGGATACGGTTGTCTACCGCTGTGACCGGACAAGCGGAGAACTTATAGCGTCCGGTTCCATTCAGGAATTGATTGGAAACCGCGGTTTTTCACCCACACAATACGCCGTGGACGCAGAAGGTCGTTTCTACGGGACGGACAAAAACACCGTATTCGTACTCAATCCCGATCTGACGCTTGCGTTTAAGTATGATTTCCCGATGACCATTTACCGGATGGTACGCGGTGCGGACGGAAAAATCTGGACGGCGTTCAACGCGGGCATGGAATCCTGTGCCGCCGTGATCGACCCGGAAACCAGGGCACTCGGGGAGTATTACACGTTCACACGCGGCATGGACGGCGCGAACAAGCCGACGCACTATATGCTTGCTTCGTCCATGAACGCCGGGGAAAGTGCGTACAATTTCTTCTACTACGATGCGGCAGGTGCGCTCTGGGGTGTAACGGTCACAGAAGAAGGTACACTGGCGGAATCGCAGGTGTTCGACCTGTTCAATTCCGGCATCAGCCAGCTCAACAGCAGTGCTGCGAACGAAAGCGACATTTATCCGATGGCATTTCTTTCGGATGACCTGTTCCTGACGTGGAATAATAACGGACAGGGATGGAATCTCCGTCACGACATTCTCGGACTGCATCACCGGACGGACGACATCGACATGAGCAAGCAGACTGTTCTTACGATTGCCTACACATATCCGCTGACTGCCGCCATCGTCGGGCACATTACGGATTTCAAGCGGACACGCCCGAATGTTACCGTTGTTCTGGAGGATTACAGCCAGTATGCCGAAGAAGGCAACAGCCGTGCGGGAGAAGAAAAGCTGTGCTTTGATCTTGTGAACGGTCTGGTAAAACCGGATATCATCATCACCGATGTGCGCGGCTATACGCTGGGCGACAACCGGGTGATGACACAGGTCGTGCGGAACAATCTGTACGTTGACCTTGTCCCGTATCTGGAAAAGGATGACGTACTGAATTTCGACAATCTGTTCGGCTGTATCCGCCGTCTGTTTGATGACGGAGAGGGCGGAATGTGGGGGATTTCACCGGATTTCGAGGTGGATATTCATTTTGGCTCGGCAGTTCTTCTCGGAGATTATGCCGATCAGGACACATGGAATCTCACGGAAATGCTTGATTTTCTGGAATCCCTTCCGGCGGATGTCGAGAAAGTCTACAATTATAACCGCATACAGTTCGAACGGCTCGCACAGGGTTACGGATATTTCATAAAGGACGGTACGGCTTCCTTCGATTCGGAGGAATTTATCCGGTATCTGGAATATCTGAAAACCGTTCCGGCAGACCCTGCGGAATACGATCAGACCTCGCCGGTCGCAGAGATTCAGGATGTTCCCATCAGCCGGCGGGATGCAGCGATTCGGGAAGCCATGAATCTCGGGAAAATCGCGCTGGATTCCACTTCTCTGACTTATCGTTACGCATACGACATCCTGTTTTCGGAGGAAACTATTCCGATCGGCTACGCGACGAACAGCGATTCCGGTTTCCGTGTAAACGCGGATACGAGTTACATTATCACCATCCACGCGGAAGACCCCGATCTGTGCTTTGAACTGATAAAAACATTCTTTGCGCTGGAGTATGAATACATCGATCAGTATTCCTTTCGGATGCCGCTGTTTGCGCGGAAGGATCATTTCTACCCGACGATCGTTAAAGAATCCACACCCTCGGAAGTTCAGCTGATGAGTGAGGAAGACTACCGTGCGTATTGCAGAGAATTGGGGATTCCGGCAAGTCCGCGCGCGAAAGCTCCCACGCAGGTGACGGAGGAACAGATTGCCGAACTTTACGAAATGTTCGACAATATGGGAAGTCCGATTATGGAAAAAACGCCGACAGCGGTTGATGATATCGTAAACGAAGAAATGTCCGTGTTCTTCTCCGGCATGGGAACGGCGGAGGACTGTGCACGGAAAATCCAGTCGAGAGTCGAAATCTGGCTGTCGGAACACGAATAATGCAAAAAAGAGGCATCCGCCTCTTTTTTTGCAGAGAAGAGATAAGAGAGAAAAGTGAAAAGAAATTGTTGATTTTTGACGCGGAACCGCGTCAAAAATCTTCCTTTTCTCTTCACTCTTCACTCTTCACTCTTCACTTTTCTCTCTTCACTCATCGAGCGTCCACAGGATTTCGTCCAGATTTTCCTCCGAGTATTCCACCTCCGACGAATACAGCCGCGCCATATCCGTGAGGTCTCCCGTGACCGCTGTCATCGCGCGGATCATGCGGGTGCTCAGTACCGCAAAGGCTGTCCGGGCGGCGGACATTCCATCGTCCATCGCCGGTGCGAGATGCCGGTAGAGGAAATACACGAGAAGCTGCTCATACGGAATCGGATTGTCATAGATTTCCGGAAGATCGTCCGCGATTTTCGACAGAACCTCATCCCGCGCGGGATCAAGGCATTCCAGATTCCTGAAAATTTCCGCCCATTCCGTCAGGGATTTGTCCGGAATCTGTGCGTCTGCGGCTTCCAGAAGGGTCTGCATCCGCTCGTCAATGGACTTCGTCCGATCCTGTGCAATTGCAAACAGGCGGTCACGCAGGGCGAAAAACGCCGTTTCTTCCTCGGATTCCGGCTCGTTTTCACCGTCGGTTTCGAGAATTTCCAGCGTGACTTTCTCCGTTGTTCCGAGAATAAGCTGTGCCGCCGCTTCACAGCAGAGTCCGAGACCGGTTTCCGTCCGGCTGTCAAAGAAATTCCGGAAACGGGGATGGTCGGCGCAGATCTGACAGAGCGCGTCCTCCCCGTGATGCAGAATGATTTCACACAGACCGCATTCGTTGAGGAAGGGACAGCGTTCGTCTTCCGTTAAGCGGAAATGCGCGGGTTCGGCGGACGTGTCGATGTGCCGCAGAATGTCGGGGAATCGGCGGTAGGAGTGCAGGGTGTCGTCGTCCACGTCGATTTCCCAGCCGATGCAGCAGCTGTGGCGGCAGTCCCCGGCGATGCAGCGGAAGTTTTTATAATAGGAGGGGGCAATGTAATTCATAGGCTAATGACTAATGGTGAATGGTGAATGACTATACTGAATTTTCCGTCTGTCGGCTGACGGGAGGTTTGGAATAGTCATTCACTCTTAGTTTTTAGTTCTTAGTTTTTCAAGTCCCACGCACACGCCGAGCGATACCGTATATACCGCAATCGCGCGCAGGACGAACCGTCCGGTCAGTGAGAGGATTCCCGCGCGGTCGAGCAGACTGTCCGTGATGAAAATGAACAGCGGATGGATGAGATAAACATTATACGACGCTTTGTCCGTCAGCCGCAGGAACGGACGTTCCGCGAAGGTCGGATGCCTGTCCGCGAATTTTTTTGCCAGCGACAGGGTACACAGGATCGCCGATGTGCAGTAGAGGACGTGAAAATCGTCCGCCCATGTGGGATAATACACGCCGTTGCGGATGACCCAGATCAGGATGCAGTCGATCACGCCCGTCACGGCGGTCAGCATGACGATCTCTTTACGGCGTTTGTCGATGAATTCCGTAAAGCGGTCATAATACGTTCCGGCAAACGTACCGCAGACGAAGTAGAACAGGTACGTCGTGAACAGGCGGCTGTTCAGAGTCAGCTCAAGTCCGGTCAGCAGGCGGACAACTTCCGGCAGATGTGCGCGGCAGAGGTTCATGGCGAACAGGGATACAAGCATTGTCAGTAACGGACTGCACCGACGGACGGCGAACCGCCAGAGAGGGATCAGCAGGTAGAACTGACACATGATGGCGACGTAATAGAAATGTCCGACCAGGCCGCCCGTGAAGCATTCGCGGAGGAAATACGGCAGATCAAACGCAAGCCGTCCCGTTCCGACAAAATACACGCAGAACAGCGCAAACACCGCCAGATAGGGGAGCACCACCCGTTTTGCGCGGGAGAGATAAAATTTCGGATACGAAAATGCCGCGTCCCGGCGCGGGAGAAAGAGCTTCACGCCGGAGAGGAACAGGAATCCCTGCACGACAAACGACGACAGCCGGTGCGCGGAGCAGAGCAGGGCAAAGGGAAGGCTGTCGGTGCGGAAGTTCGTGATCCCTTCGGACGCGATATGGATGAAGATGACCAGCAGCATATAGAGCAGGCTGGTCATCGTGAGTTCGTGTTTTTTTGACATTATTTCCGGTTCGGGTTGAACGAGGTGATGCCGTCGTCCTCGTACCAGTTGTAGCGGACTTCTTCGCCGTCGATGAGCCAGAGTTCCGGATATTCGTTTTCCATCCAGTCGAGCGGACGGGTTTCGTTGGTCTGAACGGAGTTGATCGCCCATGCCGCTTTCAGTTCGGCGAGTTCATCGTCGTTCAGCACGCCCGGTTTGCACGATACGAACAG
>SVQN01000125.1 GCA_015065295.1 Oscillospiraceae bacterium | reverse complement strand
CTCCGGGCTACGAAAAAGTCCGCATCAAGCCGTACTTCCCGACGCATCTCGAATCCGCGCACGCCGTGGTCGATACGGTGAAGGGGGACATCTCCGTCCGCTGGTCGAAGCGTTACGGAAAGACGAGACTGTTCGTGGATATCCCGTTCGGCGTGACCGCCGACGTGGATTTTGACGGCAAGGTTGCGACGGTCGGGTCGGGATATCACGTTTTTGAAGCGTAAAAATCATAGAAAAATGGGGTACTTTCTTTGAAAAGTACCCCTGTTTTTGTCAGGTCAAACCGTCAAACAAACCGATCTGCTCCATGACCGGTTCTTCCGGAAACCGGTGCATGAAATCGAAAATCTGTCCGTTGTCGTGCATCACGTCGCGGCGTTCGCATTCCTCATGGAAAATCCGCGACAGCCGCGCGTTATTGTCACTCATACATTCGTAAGCATTGCCGAATTTCTTCTGATACACCGCTTTCAGCCCCGGAAAATGCCGGTCGAACGCCGCATAGCAGTATTCCCGGTCGCCCTCGCGCAGAGTTACACCTGCGCCGAACCAGACGATTCCGCAGACCCCCGCATGAAAACAAAGCTCCAGCACGCCGCGCAGATTTTCTTCCGTATCGTTCAGAAACGGCAGGATCGGAGTAATCCACGCCACCGTTGGAATTCCGGCATCCGAAAATTTCCGCAGAACCTCCGCTCGCCGTTCGGTACCGCATACATCCGGTTCGAGGATACGGCACAGCTGTTTGTCGGATGTCGTCAGTGTCATCTGTACTACAGCTTTCGATTTCTGATGAATCCGGCACAGCCGATCGAAATCCCGAAGAATCCGGTCGGATTTTGTCTGTACAGCAACGCCGAACCCGAATTCTTCGATAATATCCAGACATTGTCTTGTCAGGCCGAGCGATTCCTCGCAGTGCATATAGGGATCGCACATGGCTCCGGTGGCAATCATGCAGCGTTTCCGACGCCGCGAAAGTGCATCCCGCAGCAGTTCCGGCGCGTTTTGCTTGACTTCGATGTCTTCAAAATTGTGGTCGATATGGTAACAGGTACTGCGGCTGTCGCAGTAAATACATCCGTGCGTACAGCCGCGATAAATATTGATTCCATTCCCCTGTGACAAAAGACCTTTGGCACGAACAAAATGCATCTTAATAATTCGTCCGTGCGATAATGTTGTCCTGCAAATCCTTCGACAGTCTTACAAAATAATCGCTGTAGCCGCCGACGCGCACGATCAGGTCGCCGTACTGTTCCGGATGCTTCTGCGCCTCCGCGAGGTCTTCCGCCGACAGGACGTTGATCGACATCTGCTGTCCGCCGCCCGCAAAGTACGCTTTCGCAAGGTTGATGAACGATTCCATTCCCTTTTCCGTTGCAAACAGTTTTTTGTCAAACCGAAGCTGGAACACAAATCCGCTCGTGACCTCCGTCTGATCGTACACCAGCGCGGACTTCACAGCCGCCGTCGGGCCGCAGACGTCCTGACCGGGAACCGCGCCGATGCAGTCCGCGAACATCGGATCGCCAGAGAGATGTCCGTTCGGGAGCGCACCGCAGGCACGTCCGTTGTTCGCCGCACGGCTGAATGTGCTGCATCCGCCCGCAAATTTGCCGCCCCGGAAGGTACGCTTGGTCTTGAGGTACGCGAACCAGTGGTCGGACAGTTCCTTCATGATGCTGTCCACATACGGATCGTCGTTGCCGAATTTCGGTGCGGTCATCAGCACCGCGCGCATTTCTTCGTAACCTTCGAAATTTTTCTTCAGCGCGTCAATCAGTTCCGCCATCGTCCAGCGTTTTTCTTCAAAAATAAACTTTTTCACTGCCGCGAGGGAGTCCACGCAGTCCGGCATTCCTTCGGAGAGAATCTGACCATCCCCGTACAGCGGGCCGCCGTTCTTGTAGTCGCGTCCCTTTTCGAGACAGCCTTCCAGCAGACACGAGCGGAGTGGGGAAGGAGAGTACCGCGCGTACGTCATCTGCGACGAGTTCGACAGCGAAACCGAAACGTCCGTTACATGATCGACCTGCCACAGCAGAGCTTCCATCAGCTCATCAAACGTCGTGAATTTGTCTGCTTCCCCGGTGTGAACGCTCACCTGACGACCGGACTTTACATCAAATCCGTCGTACAGCGCGAATTCCAGACACTTCCCGAAATTGACTTCGCCGTCCTCAAGTCCCATGTGCGACTTGCCCATGATGTCCACCTGATTGCATCCGTTCATGCAGTACAGATGACTGTGAACCGGCGGAATTCCCATTTTTTCCAATGCCGGACACATGACTTCGTCGTTGTACAGCGCAGGCATCCCGATTCCCGTTGCAAGAACCTCCGCGATCCGCTGCCAGATTTTCTCCGGTGTGTTCCGGTGAACACGCAGGGTAATGTTCGGGGTCTGATACCTGTATTTTTCCGCGAGATCGAGTACCGCATAGGACACTTCATTCGTCATGTCAACCCAGTTTTCATCCGATCCGCAGATGCACAGATTCCATGTCCGCGTGTCGTGGAATACCTGCCACAGACGTTCCATCTGTAAGAACGCTTCATCCGGATCGTCCATCCGCCAGAAATCGAGGAAGAACTGGTCAAGTCGACCGGGGGAGTCAATCCCGTCAAACGTGAACACCAGCCAGAACATCAGCACCGCCGACTGCATATTGTACGCCGGATTCGCCGGAATTACGGAATAAACCTCCGCCATTTTCAAAAATTCCGCCTTTGCGATCGGATCATCGGTCTTTTCCGACAGATCGAGCGCACATTTCCGCAGACGACCCCCGAGAATATCGAGCGCATCCATGAAAATATCGCATCCGTCGTAGAAATCATCTTTTCCAGCGTTCAGCGCACGGTACTTCGCAATCAGTTCCCGGATTCCCCTGGTTCCGAGATGCAGCAGACGGTCGTAGTCCGGATTGGAATGACCGGCCCAGCCGCCGCCCCAGCACGCCGCCGTGGATGCAAGCTCTTTCTGATACCGATCCTGATGTGCCCCGATCAGCGAACCGGTATTGAAATCCTTCACATATTCGCGGATTTCGTCCAGTTCCGCTGCAAATTCCGGGAATTTCTCCGCATTCTCATAGAATTTTCCTTCATTTACAGCAACGCCGCTCCCGAAATTGTACGTCATTCCGGACGTCGCACAGCCGGATGCCGTGTAACCGATGTAATTCTTTTCGTCAATCCAGACGGAACAATGTTTTGCCGCTTCACGCGATGCCATCGCCATCCGCACATTCAGCGGACGTTCACGGTTTTCGTAGAAGGTCACGCCGTAAGGTTCAATCGCTTTGATTCGTTCGTTCATAAATACCTCCGATTGTTTTTTTATATAACGTGATTAATTCCGGTAATAATCTCTGACACCAAATCCGATGGTCGCCCAGTGATGAGCTTTCTTTGTCTCGTATTCAATTTCACTATCGCTTATCGGAGTACCAAGACTTGCAGCTTCCTCAACCATTTCCGCGACATCTTCGGGAAGGGATTCCCGATATATACCGACGCTGAGCTTGAGGAAGGAATAACTATAGCCCCGCTCTGTGTCAATGTCATCTCCGTTATGCTGCATCAGGAGTTCATACAGTTCGTCGGCATCCGTGTCAAACGCGGAAACACCGTAAATTATCGGTTTTAACCGACCGTCGATCCCGCCGAGAAATTCAATAAAGTCTACTTTGCCGGCGGAATCATAACTGACAGCAAGTTCACTGTCAAAGTAATACGAACGTCCGCCGATAAATTTTCCCGTTCCGATGATTTTTTCGGTTTCCGCCTGTGTCATCCCCAGAAACAGAGAAGAACCGTCCATACTCAGCTTCTCCAACGGGAATATTTCAAATTTCATACATTGCTCCATTGCGTTTTTATACTTTAATTATACCGAAAACCATCCCATCCGTCAATACAAAAAAAGGATTTCTGCCAGACAAAATGTCCATGCAAAAATCCTTTTTCTATCCAGTTCAAAAGTTTTTGAAAGGGGTGCGGGGAAAACTTTTTCCAAAAAGTTTTCCCCGCAAAACTCTATTTTATCTTACAGACCCTTCTTGGAGCGTTCGATGTGTTCGAGCTCGGTTTCGTTGTACTGGGTTACATGACCCGGGATGGGCATGAGCTTTT
>SVQN01000041.1 GCA_015065295.1 Oscillospiraceae bacterium | reverse complement strand
GCTCTGTCGTGCTGACAATACTTGGCTGGCGACGGCCCGGGAAGATAAGTACTCGCCAACATCCTGAGGTCAGATTTCCTTCTGACCTCTCTTTCATTCCTCCATAGCTCAGTTGGCAGAGCACGCGGCTGTTAACCGCGGTGTCGTTGGTTCGAGCCCAACTGGGGGAGTTAAGAAACAAATAGCCGAGACCTTGCGTCTCGGCTTTTTGTTCCTTCTCTGTCTCAACTGGCTGGAATCACCTAAGCTGCGGTTATGCAGGAATGCCGCGTGGGATTCCTCTATGGTTTTCATTTTCTATAGCCGTGAGCATTCCTGCGGAGGAACCGTCAGGTTCCTCCGGCGGTGATCGTTGGTTCGAGCCCATCTGGGGGTGTTACATAAGCCTGTACAATATGTACAGGCTTTTTTTCTGTCTTGTCATGAATATGATCGCAAGAATAATTAAAATTCCCGTGTGATTTTATGTTATCCTATTTGTTGAGAAAGGAGGAATGTATAAATGGAACATCAGGTAATGAATATTGAAACGGTTATAGACTATATTGAGAATAACCTTGACGGCAAAATTGATCTTGAAACAGTTGCAAATGAAATTCACTACTCAAAATATCATTTGCATCGCATGTTTACCTCTACGGTAGGAATGACAATTCACGATTATGTACAACGCAGACAGTTGACCGAAGCCGCAAAGTTATTGGTGTTTTCTGATAAACCTATTATAGAAATTGCCTTTATTTGCGGTTATGAAAGTCAACAGGCATTTTCCTCTGCATTTAAGTCCATGTATAAAATACCGCCGGCGGAGTATCGGGATAACTGCGAATTTTATCCGCTGCAGCTTCGCTTTACATTACATAGAAACACATCTGAAACGGAACTCACCAAAGATGATATTTGTATCGCGGAAAAAGCGGATATTTCCGCTTGGATGGACTTAATGCGATTGGTCATTGATGGTTACCCGCTTATGGATGAAGCGGATTATTTGAGCAAACTTATAATCGCCATAAATGAAAAGCGCGCCCTTGTTTTGAAAGACAATGGTGTTTTAATCGGTGCTATGACTTTTTCGTATCAATCGGGATGTATTGATTTTTTAGGCGTACACCCGCAATACCGCAGCAAAGGTGTTCAAAGGTTGTTTTTGGAAGTTCTGCTTGAAACGTATTTACCCGATCAGGACATTAGCATGACCACATATCGGGAAGGCGACAAGGCAGATACGGGTTATCGTAATTTGCTGAAACAGCTTGGTTTTGCAGAAAGAGAATTACTTGTTGAGTTTGGTTATCCAACGCAGCGTTTTGTACTTTCTCCGGGACACAAGGAGGATATAGAAAATGGTGGAACAACAAAGTAATTGGCGAAAACGGGCAATCATGTTTTTTACAAGCCAATGTATTTCGCTGTTTGGATCGCAAATTGTTCAAATGGCAATCGTATGGTATGTAACTTTACAAACAAATAGCGGTTTGTGGGTAGCGGCTTTTTCAATTTGCTCCTATCTCCCGCAATTTTTCGTTTCCTTTTTAGGCGGGGTTTTGGCAGATCGATATAATCGAAAATATCTTATGATCGGTGCCGATACTTTGATTGCAGCTGTAACGCTGTTAATGCTGCTGATAATGCCCTATATCACAGCAGAGCCAATGTTGCTTACGGCCTTGCTGATTATGTCTATTGTACGCTCTGCGGGCGCGGGTATTCAAAATCCTGCGGTAAATGCGACTGTTCCGCAGCTTGTCCCAGAGGAACATCGAATGCGTTACAACGGAATAAATGCTGCAATGCAATCTGTTGTTCAATTTGCCGCCCCTGCTGTCGCGGCTGTTGTTTTGTCAATCAATACGCTGCGCTCTGCTTTGGGAATAGATGCAGTAACAGCCCTGATTGGAATTGGATTGTTTTTGTGTGTACGCCTTCCCGAACAAGAACGATCGAAACAAACACCATCAATTTTTGCGGATATGGGAATCGGTACCCGCTATGCGTATTCCCATAAATCAATTCGTAAAACGCTGACAATATACGGCTTGTTCGTTTTCTTTACGGTACCCGCAGGCTACTTGTCGGGATTACTTGTGAGCCGTGTATATGGAGATACCTATTGGTATTTAACAGCGGCAGAGCTTGCAGGCTTTGGTGGTATGATGCTGGGAGGTTTGCTTATGAGTGTTTGGGGAGGATTCAAAAGTCACCGATTGACGCTGGCGATTGCTTTGACTTTGTTCGGAGCAATGGCGATCGGTATGGGGGGCAGTACGTTCTTTTATCTGTATCTTGTTTTCATGGGATTGTACGGTATTGCATTGACGGCAGCGCAAACGACGATAACAACGATGCTGCAGGAGGAAACCGAAAGCACAATGCAGGGACGTGTTTTCGGTCTGATGAGTTCTTTGTATTCCAGCTGTTATCCGATCGGTATGCTGTTCTTCGGACCTATGGCAGACCAATTTCCTTTACAATGGATTATGATTGGTTCGGGAATGGTCCTTATAATTCTTGCGCTCATTGTACGCAATCCGTAATTTTTCTTCCCTGCCATCTTGCAATCCTTTCGTCCATCCTGTATAATGCAGACAGTACAATTCGTCTGCCTGTGAAAGGAGCATTCCCATGAAAAATTACACCAACCCCGCAGCGGAAGCGTGGTACCGTTCCCTCGTTTCCGAACCGTCCCGCGTCCCGTTTGCCTATACTTACGGCGGTACCCGTGTTTCCGGATTTCCCGGAACGGACGTTTCCGCAGTTACGGTATCCGATGACAAGTGCGAAACGACGACCTTTATTTACGAAAAGCTCGACGGCCTCCGTGTGAAGCTGATCCTCTCCTTCTATCCCGCATACGGCGTGACCGAATGGACGTTCTGGTTCGAAAATGCCGGCAAGACCGACAGCGCGGTTCTCGAAGACCTTTCGACCACCCTCACCTTCGACGGTGCATCCCCCGTTCTGCGCGGAATTCTCGGCGACCACGGCAACCAGTACCGGCCGTACAACGTCGATCTGACTGCCGGGGAAGTCCACTTCACTTCCGACAGCGGCCGTCCGACTCATGTCAATTTCCCCTACTTCAATCTCGAACACGGCGACGGCGGCGCGATGCTGGCGATCGGCTGGGCGGGAACGTGGTCGGCGGATTTCGTATACGACGGTTCTGTCACGACCTGTACCATGCGTTCGACCAACAACCTCCGCACTTACCTCAAGCCCGGCGAAAAAATCCGTACCGCGCTGTTCGTGTATGCGCCGTACACTGTCCGGGACGAACATTACGCGACGAATTTCTGGCGGAGCTGGTTCGTGAACTGCAATCTTCCGGCAACCGATGCGTCCGGCGCACACGTTGAACCGTTTTCGACCTGCTGCGTCTCCAACGATACCGGTCTGCCGAATTCCGACGGCAGTATTTCCGAACGCTATTACACATGGAAGCCGTCGCTCGAAAAGATGATCGCCGAGGATGTCAAGGTCGATATCCGCTGGTTCGACGCCGGATGGTATACCGCGCCGGACGGCAGCTCGCCCGTTTCCGACTGGTGGGGAACCGTCGGCACATGGGAGCTTGACCCCGTGAAGTGGCCGGACAAGACCTTCCTCGAATCCACCGAATTTGCCCGTGAGAACGGAATGCGTACGCTCATGTGGTTTGAGCCGGAACGTGTTACCGACGTGGAAAATCTCGTGAAGAATTACGGCTACGATCCCGCGTGGGCGATCCGCCGCGAAGGGGTCGGCTCGATTTCCAACAACATCGGTATTCCCGCCTGCTACGACTGGACGGTCGGACGCATCTGCAAGGTACTTGCCGAAAATAAAGTGGAAATTTACCGTGAGGACAACAACAGCGACCCGGGCGCACTCTGGAAATACCTCGACACCCTCGAAGGCGACAACCGGACGGGGATTACGGAATGCCGCTTTGTGGACGGGCATTACCGGATGTGGGATGACATCATCGCCTGCACGCTCAGCTTCGGCGGCAGCGGATTTGTCGATTCCTGTGCATCGGGCGGCGGCCGCAACGACCTCGAATCCCTGCGCCGCGGGGTTCCGCTTCTCCGGAGTGACGCCGACCGTACGACCACGGCTCTCCGTCTGTCCATGACGACCGGCTTCAACAAGTGGATTCCGTTCTGCGGAGCGAACACGAAGGAAAAGGTCGGCGAACTCGACGCGACCGGACGCACCGACGTGTACACATGGCGCGCGTCCTATCTGCCCGCACTCAACGTGGACTCGCAGTTCACGCAGGACCCCGATCAGGATTTCTCGATCCTGCGGTTCGGCCTGCACGAATGGGCGAAGCTCAAGAAGTATCTGCTGAAGGATTTCTACGTCCTGACGCCGTGGCATGACAAAAACGACCGCGCGGGTTTCACGGCGTATGCATTCGTGGACGAGGATGAGCAGCGCGGCGCGGTTCTTGCGTTCCGCATGGAAGACTGTGAAGACGATACGCTGACCGTGAAGCTGCCGTTTGCGGACAGCGATGGCGACTGCCATTGCAGTTGGAAGCTGACGGACGAGGATACCGGCGAAACGTGGACGACGGACGGGGAAATGACCCTGACGTTCGCGGAAAAGCGGGAAGCACGGTTGATCTGGGTTGAAAAAGAATAATTAAGAATGACAAATCTGCACTTCACATTACTGTGGTGTGCAGATTTGTTTTCTTTGTTTTTTTGTGCTTTTTCGCAGAAAATATCTTGATTTACAGCCGGTTTTATGATACGATAGTACAAAAAGAACGTTCATTACCAGACATTCCATCGGAAGGAGAACGAACATGGACGATATCCGTACCTTTTTATATACCAAAACTGGCGGGTTCATGAAGGGAATCTGCCACCCGAGCGAGAATTATCAAAGCCTGACCGGTGCCGGATTCGGCTGGGTACGCCGCGATGTCCCGTACCCGTTTGACAGGGACGGGAACGTCAGCGAAAGCCACCGCCGTTTCCTTTCCGAAACCCGCTTGTATGCAGAAAACGGTCTGCGCTCGGTGGTCATCAGCCCGTATCCGCGCACATTCATCGAACATGGCATTGACCCGCGCACTGCCGATGGACTTGGCAAAGTCCGCGACGTCTGCCGATTCCTTGCGGAAGAATACCGGGAACTCGGGGTTTGCTGGCAGGCGACGAACGAAATGTTTGTCGTCCACTTCCGGATGCCGCTGACGATTCCGGAAAGTGTGGAATTCCTTGTGGCAAGTCTGCAGGGTCTTCGGGCGGGCGATCCGGACGGGATCATCGGGCACAACACGGTCAGCCTCGAAGACGGCTGGGACGACCTCTGCCGCGACATTGACCGCCGTACCGAATGCGACTATTTCGGCTTTGATCTGTACAACGGGACATGGAGCGACGGCGGTACCGATACCTACATCGACCGGATTCACGGACTGTACGAACTCTGCGGAAAACCGATCGTGCTGATGGAATTCGGATTTGCCTCCCTTGGCGGAAACGCTCATGCTGATCGAAGGGAAGCGTACGAATATCTGGAAGCTCTTGGTTTCCATGGACTGGACGACCTTGCCGCCCGTGCGGACGAATTTGTACAGACCCTTCCACCCGCACTGAAGCACACGGCGGACAACTGTGCCCGTGAAGACCTCATTCCCGCGCTGATCGGTATGATGCCGCACCTGACGAAGCTGTGGTACTCCGAAATGGTCTTCCCGCACACGGAGGAAGGGCAGGTGGCGTTTTACGCGGAACTTCTGCCGAAGCTGCTCGCCGATCCGTATCTTGCGGGGGCAATCCTCTACTGCTGGCAGGACAGCCACACCTGCTTCACCTGCGGCGCGTCCGACTGTCCGTGCGAAACGGCGTGGGGAATCACGCGGTGCGACGGAACAAAAAAGCCAGCGTATGATACGATCCGACGAATCTTTACGGAATAAATATCAGATAAAGGAGAACCGTTATGTTTATAAAAATTGACTTTACCAAAAACCTCGGCGCGATCAAGCCGCTCCACGGGGTCGGACAGCCGCCGTTTACCGGAGGACGGGGCTATTCCATGCTCCATTATCTTACCGAAGCCGGGATTCCGTTTTCCCGTCTCCATGACGTGGGCGGAGCGTACGGCGGCGGTCGGTTTGTGGATATCCCGAACCTGTTCCGCAATTTTGACGCCGATCCCGAAGACCCCGCATCCTACGATTTCACATTCACCGATCTGCTCATCACCGCGCTGATGGACGCGAAGGTCGAACCGTTCTTCCGGCTCGGCGTGACCATCGAAAATGACGCGGTCGTGAAGTCCTACCGCATCGACCCGCCGAAGGATCCCGCAAAATGGGCGGTCATCTGCGAAAAGGTCATCCGTCACTATACGGAAGGCTGGGCGGACGGCTTCCATTATAACATCCGGTACTGGGAAATCTGGAACGAACCGGAAAACCACGTTGACCCGAAGCGCAACGAAATGTGGACGGGCACGGCAGAAGATTATTACGAACTCTACAATGTCACGGCAAAGCACCTTAAGAAATGTTTCCCGCACCTGAACATCGGCGGTTACGCGAGCTGCGGCTTCTACGCGATTACGACGGACAAACCGTCGGCGCGTGAACAGTATTTCGTGGATTTCTTTGACGGATTCCTGAAATCCGTGAAGGAAAACGGTTCGCCGCTCGACTTTTTCTCCTGGCACAGCTATGCGAGTATCCCTGCAACCATGAAATTTGCCGATTACGCCCGCGAACAGCTTGACAAATACGGCTTCACGGACGCGGAAACCACCTGCAACGAATGGAATCCGGAAGTGAATCTGCGCGGAACGGGACGTCATGCGGCACTCACGACCGGGATGATGCTGGCGATGCAGAACAGCCCGCTCGACAGCGCGATGTTCTACGACGCACGCTACGGCACGAGCATTTACGGCTCCCTGTTCAATCCGCTGACCGCTGAACCGTTCCCGGCCTACTACGGCTTCCTTGCGTTCAACGAACTGTACAAGCGCGGCACGCAGGCGGAAGTCGTCTGCGACGATCAAATGGTATACGCTCTCGCGGCATACAATGGCACGGACGGTTATCTTGTGATCGCCAATACCGGTGCCGATTCGGTTCCGCTGAAGATTGAAGCGAACGGAAAAGTGATCGGTTGTCAGCTTCTCGACGGCGAACATCTGCTTGAAGCCTGTGAACAGCCGGATGCGATCCCGGCGAACAGCGTCCTTGCCCTGCGGATTCAGATCGAAGCGTAAAGCGCGGAAACGGAGATTTTTATGAAAATTTTATATCTCGGAAACAGCATCACCCTGCATTCCCCCAACGCGGAGATCGGCTGGTCGGGCAACTGGGGGATGGCGGCTTCGGCGGAAGAGAAGGACTACGTTCACCGTCTGAACGCGATGCTTGAAGAAACGGGCGAAACGGTGGACTTCCGCCTCCGCAACATCGCCGATTTTGAACGTACGCCGGACACCTTCGACTTTGCAGATTTTGACGATCTGCGGGCATTTGAACCGGACGTTCTCGTTCTGCGGATCAGCGAAAACACGCCTGCGGACAAGCTGACCGCGTTCGGCGAAGCGTACGAACGTCTGATCCGGTATTTCACGGAAAACGGTACCGTGACCGTATACGCGGTCGCGCCGTTCTGGCGGAACGATACGGCGGAAGGACTCATCCGTACAGCGGCGGAGAAGACGGGAGCGCAGTTTGTCACTCTGTCGCACCTGCACGACACTGCGTATCAGGCAATCGGATTGTTTGAACACGCCGGCGTGGCGGGGCATCCGTCCGATCTTGGGATGCAGAAAATTGCCGACGCTATTTTCGCGGCGATGAAGGAGAACGGCGGATGGATGCGAAAATCGTAAAACTCCCCGAACCGGCAGAGCTTGACCGGATGGTATACGCGGCGTTTCCGGCGTGGAAAAGCTACCGGACGACGGTGCTGAAGGGCGGTTTGTTCAACACGACGTACACGCTGGAATCGGACGACGTGCCGGGGAAAAAATACGTCCTCCGCGTGGGTCCGGTACGTCGGGAACTTCTTCTGCCGTACGAACTGTATCTGATGGACGCGGAATGCTGGGCATACGGACAGATGGCGGCCGTCGGAATTCCGACCTCGACGGTGGTGTACAAGGACACATCGAAAACGCTGCTCGACCGGGATTTCATGATCGTGGAATTTATCGAATCGGTACAGCTGAACCGTTCGGAGATGAGCGAAGCCGACCGGTACGAGGTTTTCCGGAAAGTTGGGGCATACTGCCGGAAGATGAACGACATTCACACGGAAAAATTCGGGCGTGTGGGCTACATCGTGAACGGCGGCGGGTACGACACATGGAGTGCGTACATCAAAAGTGAGCTGACCGAATGGGCGGATAAGATCCGCGAACAGACCGTTGACTATTACACAGAGGACGAACTCTGCGAAATCGTTTCGCTTGCCGACCGTTACCGTGACATTCTGGACGAAATCAGAGTCCCGTGCTTCAACCACTGTGATCTATGGTCTCTGAACGTTCTTCTGACGCCGATTGACCAATCGGGGCCGTGCGGAAAACCGGAGATTGCGGCGATCATTGATCCCGACCGCTGCTGCATGGGCGACCCGGATTTTGAATTATCGAGCGGCTGGATGATGAACGACGCGTTCTATGACGGCTACGGCCGCCGTATGGCGGAGGACGAACATACCGTCATCCGTACGAACATCTATAAAATGATCTTCCTGATCCTCAACGGCTACTTCATGCGGACGCAGTACGACGATCCCGCCCCGTCGATGCAGGATAAGGAACGTGCGATGAAATATGTGGAAGCCTTAAGGGAATCCAAGTAAACGCGGATAAAATCCGTGTTACAGCAATTCCATAAAAATGTGCAATACCGAGTGAATCTTTCGTAGGGACACGGCGTGCCGTGTCCGCCAAAAGATTTGAACAGAGCCTGTTTTGTAAATAAAACGTGCGATATTGGATGGATATCCGACAAAATATCGTTTATCCAAATTGATTGACGGACACGGCACGCCGTGTCCCTACAAATTGCCCTTTTATTTTGTATTCTTTTGCGGAATTACGGTAACTTGAAAAAAATCTATTGCATATTATCAAAAAATCCGTTATAATGATACCACCAATCAACGAAAAAGGAGATATCCTTATGCAAGGCGAATCGTATATCCGGATCGTGACGGAGTGTATTGACAAAGCGTGGACGACCCAGAAGGACAACATTCTGACCGCGGCGGCATGGGTTGCCGAAACCATTGAGAAAAAGAAGAACGTGTTCGTGTTCGGCTGTTCCCATGCGGGCATCCTCGCGGAAGAGGTGTTCTACCGTACCGGCGGACTCGCGGTCATCAATCCCATCTTTTTCCCCGGATTTATGCTCAATACCAGACCCATTACCATGACCAGCGCGCTCGAACGGGTGCCTGGGCTCGGCAAAACCATCCTGAATCAGAATCACGTCGGTGAGGGCGATGTGCTGATTCTCCATTCCGTTTCCGGACGGAATACCGTTCCCGTGGAAATGGCGATTGAAGCGAAGGCAATGGGCGTGCGCACGATCTGCATCACCAACCTCGACTACTCGAATGCGGTTACATCCCGCCATCCCTCCGGCAAGCGGCTGTTTGAAGTGTGCGATCTCGTGATCGACAACTGCGGCGAAAAGGGCGACGCGGCCGTCAAACTCGACGGACTTGAGGAAAAAATCGGCCCCACCTCCACGGCGGTCGGTACGGCTCTGCTGAATGCCCTTGTCATCGAATCCGTCGAAAAAATGATCGCGGACGGCATCGTTCCGCCCGTCTTCATGAGCGCGAACCTCGACGGCGGCGACGAACACAACGCCCGGATTTTTGAGGAATACAAGGACAATATTTTCTATATGTAAGCGGGAGGTCTGCGATGTTTGACAGCCCCGATATGACCGAAAAGGATCTTTTCACCGTTTACGAACGGCTGAAAGACCGTTATCCGATGACTGTGACGAATACTCTGTCCGCACACGAATGTTTTCGGATGGATGTGCCGATCCTGATCGCCAATGCACATGACCGGATTCTGTGGCTGTATGTGGACGCAGGCGAATTTGTGTTTGATGTGATGAGTTCCGACTGTTCCATGGGAACGCATTGGCATCCCATGACAACGGAGCAGGCGTTACAGGATGTCACGGCATTTATGGAAGGAACAGAGGAATACCCGATGTACCCGCTGCCTCAGAGGAAAAAATAAAAATATAGGAAAAACATCCCGCTGTGGCGAGGTAACGAGCTCGCGTAAAGTTTTCTTGGAGTTTGTATCAACAATGTTTGATGCACTCGATTTGCACGGACTCTGCCCGCCATTTACCCAGATGAAAAGTTTTTGAAGGGGTTTGGGGGAACTTTTTTCAAAAAGTTCCTCCAACGTACCCCTATTGAGGTATCCTATGAAAAATTACCTTGCAGTCGACTCCGGCGGGTCGAAGGTGCTCGCCATCCTGTATGACGAGGACTTCCGACCGGTCAAAACCTGCCGCGTGGGGAGTATGCGCGACAATACCACGTCCCCCGCACTCGTCCGCCGGAATGTCGATACCCTGATCGAAAATCTCGGCCTCGCCGGGATGGAGATCGACTGTCTCACCGGCATCGTGGACGGCGGCCTTCCCGAACGGCTCCGTTCCACCGGTGCGTATATCCGTTCCGCGTACGGATGCGGCGAACTGGAAGCCGGACTTTCCGCGGCGGAACTCTTCGGCGATGCGCTGATGGCACTTTCCGGAACCGGCGCGACCCTGTTTTACCGGCACAACGGCCACGCGGACGGTCTCGGCGGCTACGGCGCGTCTGTGTCCGACGAAGGCTCCGGCTACTGGATGGCCAGAAACGCGTTCGGCGCGGCAATCAAGGATTCCGAAGGACGCGGCCCGAAAACGCTCCTCACCGACCTCATCGCGGAACAGCTCGGCAGTCCGGGCGACCTGCGCGGCGCGATTTTCCGCATTTACGGTCAGAAGGCGATGTCCCCGGTCGCGTGCGTGGCTTCCTGTGCGCCGCTCGTTTCGATGGCGGCGGAAGCGGGGGATGAGATCGCATTGCAGATTCTCCGCGATACGGGCAAAGTGCTGGCGGATCAGCTCCTTGCGGTCGTGCGGAAGTTTGCCCTGCCGAAAGACCTTCCGATCACCATTTCCGGCAGCGTATGGCGCAGTCACCGCGCCCTGTTTGACGAATTCGCACAAACCCTGCGGGACTTCGGTCTGGAACGTGAGATCACCGTCCCGGCGTTCGAGCCGATCGTGGGCGTTATCATCCGGCATTACCACAGTCTGCACGGAAAGTTCGGCGCGGAGGAACGCGAACGGTTTCTGGAACTGTATAAAGATTTTACATTTTCTCTTGCAAAATAAACGAAACATCAACAAAGGAGAAGCATTATGGAATTAATGGAACGTTACCGCAAGGCGGTGGAAGACCTTCTGGCAAAGGTACGCGACACGCAGACCGAACGCATCATTGAAGCCGGACGCATGATCGCGGACGCGGTCGCATCGGGCGGCAAAATTTATCTGAGCGGCATCTGCCACAGCATTGAAATGGACCTTATCTCCCGTGGAGGCGGCCCGCTGTTCTACAAGCACTTCGACAACGGTCTGGATTCCCTGAAGGCAGGGGACGTTCTCGTCGTCAGCTCGGTTTCCGGACGTACCAAGTCGGTCGTTGACTTGACCGTTGCGGCGGTCGAAAAGGGCGTAAAGGTCATCGCCTTCACGAGCATGGAATACGCCGTACAGGTCGATCCCGTCCACGAATCGGGGAAGAAGCTGTACGAACTCGCCACCATGTACCTCGACAACTGCGCGCCGGCAGCCGAAGCCATGCTGGAAGTCGAAGGTATCGAAGCCCGCTTCGCAGCAGCATCCGGCATCGCGTCCGACTACATCATGTGGAACGTGACCGCCGTCGCCGTCGAAACCCTCATGAAGGAAAAGGGCATAACTCCCGGCATCTTCAAGAGCGCGAACTTCCCGGGCGGAGCCGACTACAACAACAACATCCTCACCCCTCAGTACGAGAAGTATGGGTGGTAAGAGAATCGGGGAAACCTTTTTGCAAAAAGGTTTCCCCGAACCCCTTCCAAAAAACTTTATACTATAAAAACAGACAAAGTTTGTGCAGATTTGAAGGAATAAAATTGCTGTATACCGTACAGCCGTTTTATCACTTTAAATTTGCACAAACTTTGTCATTCTTTTTTGTTGAAAAGTTTTTGAAGGTGGGGTTCGGGGAGGAAACTTTTTTTAAAAAGTTTCCTCCCCGGGAAAAATCATCTTACTGCTCTATGAAAAATTTCGTCCTGGGTTTCTTTGGAGAGGTAGACGTAGACGGCACTGTAGCCGCAGACGCGGACGAGAACGTTTTTGTGGTTTTCCGGATCGACGCGGGCGAGGGCGAGATCACTCTTGTTAATCAGGTTGAACTGGAGGGACGAGCCTTCCGCTTCGAGGAACGAACGGATGATCGCGGTCAGGATGAAGGCGTTCGTTTCCGTATTGTCCATGGCCGGAAGGGTCAGTTCCGCGCAGAAGGAATCCGCGAATTTTGTGAAGTCGATGGGCTTCAGACTGTGGATCAGGTCGAGCGGGCTGTCCGTGTGGATGAATTCGCTCGGCGATACGCCGCGGGAGAGGGGCTGTCCCGCTTTTCTGCCGTCCGGAGTCGCGCCGGTCAGACGGCCGAGCGGATTGTAGATGTCGTGCGGGTAGAACGCCGGAAGATATTTGCCGCCGCGTCCGTTGGTCTGTCCGGCAATACCGCTCAGGTCTTCCAGAACCGCGACAGAGAAAGCGTCAAGTTCCGCGTTGCCCGTCCCGTGTTTCGGAAGCTGTAAAATAATCTGCTGGCGCAGGAACTCCTGATCTTCAAAGTTTTCCGAGACAACCCGGCGGAATTCCGCGAAGGGAACCCGCTGCCGGTCAAATACTGCCGTTTTCACCGCGTACAGCGAGTCGATCAGCGTTGCCGTGCCGAGCATCGAGAGGGCAGTGGAGTTGTATTTTGCGCCGCCTTCCGTCAGGTCAAGACCTTGTTCGAGGCATCCGGTCAGCGAGGATGAGTACAGCGGCAGCGGATCGAACGAACACCATTTCCGTTCCTGTTCGTTCTTCAGTTCCACGATCCGCAGATAATAGTTCCGGACGTCCGTGAGGAATTCCGCATAAAAGGTTTCGTAATCCGGACATTCGGTTTCCGCATCCGCCAGACGATCCAGCGTTCCGAGAAGAATGCGCGGCAGATTGATCCATGTGTCCGCGCGGGTGCAGACCTCCGTTCCCTGCAATACGATTTCGTGGCATCCGCCGCCGACGTACATCCG
The DNA here is from genome assembly GCA_015065295.1 of Oscillospiraceae bacterium. Taxonomy (GTDB): domain Bacteria; phylum Bacillota; class Clostridia; order Oscillospirales; family CAG-272; genus UMGS1696. Next base: position 12,532 of record SVQN01000041.1, on the reverse strand, counting down.
CGCGTCTTCAATGTCCTGTCCGCAGTTCACACGGGCGGGAATCAGTACATCGTCGTTGTGCATCATGACGGTCGGAATATTGGCAAGCTGAATGTCCGCGATTTTCCGGAGGTATTCGTCCGGATGGCGTTTCGAGATGCGGCAGTTGATCTTCGTGTTGATCGAACGCATCGCAAGAACCGCGTCAAGGATGAGCGCGGTCAGCCCGTTGTACACGACATTTCCCGCGCGGTCGCATCCGCCGAGTTCGATGGTCGTGGACGTTTCGTGATAGCCGCGCGCCGCGTCAAAACGGACTTCCGTATAGAGAAGCAGTCCGCAGAACAGTTCGAAGGCTTCGTCGCGCGTGATCCGTCCGGCGGCGAGGTCGTCATGGTAGAGGGGATACAGCATCCGGTCGAGCTGCCCGAAGGTACTGAATCCGATTCCCTCAAGAGAGCCGACGCATTCGCGGTAGAACAGGACGGTACACAGCCCTTCGTACAGCGTACGCGGCGGATTGGCCGGAACCCATGCGGCGGCATCCGCGATTTTGCGGTAATGTGCGGCAGTGTCGGCATCGTCGGCAGTTTCCGCGAGACGTGCGGCTTCGGCGGCGAAACGTCCGGCAAGATGAAGGAGCGCACGGTTGCTGCGGATGACGGCGCGGCAGAAATCCCGCTTCTTTTCGTCGGTACAGGAAGCCAGTGTCTCTTCCGCCTGACGGAGTATCCCGTTGATGCCGAGCGTGAGGATTTTGTCGTAGCCGGGGCAGTGATGGTCAAAGCCGACGGGGTTGTTCCACGCATGGAGATATCCGTTCCGGCGGTCGGGCTCGGTTTCGGCACCGTAGATATTCAGCCATTCGTTGGCGGTACGGTCATGGAAATACGAACCGACAGGGGATTGCAGTCCGCCCCATGTATACCGTCCGCGTCCGGAGGAAATTTCAAAGAAAAACGGCGTTTCGCGGAACAGATGCACCGGACATTCGCGGGCAAGCATCTCGTGCATGGCGGCCTTGCGGCTGTAGGAGGATTCCCCGGCCGTCTGCGCCGCCAGTTCGTCCATTTTCGCAAGGAGCGGAGCGGTACAGGGATCGTAAGCGGTGTAATATTCATCGAATTCGGCGACGACACGCTGTTTGAAGGTTTCAATGTCAGCAAACATAATAACTCCTTTCCATGCAGTCTGCACTGCACATTGTCAGTCTGTTTGTTTAAAGTTTTTTGAAAGGGGTTTGGGGAAACTTCCTTACTCAATATCCTCTACCACGGTTTCCGGGGGATTGTCGAGCTGCCACGGGTTTTTGATGATGTTTTTCAGGTGACGCAGGGCGGAGGCGTAGTAATAGCCGTCGCAGATGCGTTCATCGAGGACGAAGGTGAAGTCCATGTAGCTCTTTTTCTTGACGATGCCCTGCGAATCAAGCTCGTAGGCGCGGCGTTTTGCGCCGAAGGAGAAGAACACGGGGCAGGTGCCGAAGTCATAGAGATGATGATAGATGGGCGGGATGCCGAGGGAGCCCATGGAGGTGATGAAATACGAGCAGTGGAAGGGGCTGACCTTGGCGATGAACTTCGGCATCAGGCTGAAGTAGTCGAGGAAGCGCAGGAACGCGACGGTGAACTTGAACAGCAGGCCGGGGAATTTTGTGAAGAACCGCGCGGTATTGTCGAAGTCCCCGCCGGGGTTTTCGCGGTAGCTGACGATTTCATGATTGAGGGCTTCGTACACATCCGCGAGCGTTGCGGACGGCGGAAGGGTGATCTTGACGACCGTGTCGGGGGATTCGAGAGACATTTCCTTCTTGATCGTGAGGGAGACCTCCACGTTTTTTCTGGTCCACACCTTCTGTCCGCGGATGAACCGGTTCAGCGCGGGACGCTGGGACACCAGTCGGATATACGCGGCGATCATGATGTGCATCATGCTGATGTTGGTCATGCCGCCCTGCTGCTTTTCCTTCATATATTTTTCCAGCTTTTCGATATCCACGCTGTCCTGAATGAAGTTCTGCGACCCCGTCCGATCCACCATAATATACGGGATGACGTACGCCATCGGCGATATGCTCTTGACTCTCCGGCATTCTTTTTCTTTTTTCATGTCGTACCTCGTTGACATTTGTTGGATTTTTCATAATTATATCATTTTTTTGTAACAAGTGCAAGAGTGTGCGGGGTTCTTTTTCTTGGGGAAACCTTTTTGAGGAAAAGGTTTCCCCAAACCCCTTCCAAAACCTTTTTAGGCTGCGGTAGCCGGTTTGTTTGGCTGATATGATGGGGAGGGGGAAAAGGAAAAAATTCCGTGGAGTACGGTTTAAGAGTGTTCGGCCCGTTGACGTGGGGCTGGTTTGAATCTCTACGAAAATCGTTCTGGGGAAGTCAGGCTCCGCCAAGACCCTGACTTCCCGCGCCATTTTTCGAAGCTATGATTTAGTACGCCACTTTTGGATTCAGCTACGGTTCGTTGGTTTTCCGCGCGTCTTGGCTCGCCCGCCGTCCGCGCTTTGCGTCAGTTCGGTCGGCTGACATACAGTCTTTTTTGAAAAGCACGAACGGCGTCAGCCAAGGAGTGCGGGGGATTCCGAAACGTAGCTGAATTTTGACGTGACGCACCTCATCACCGTATCTCCATACGGCAACGGAAGTCAGGGTCTTGGCGGAGCCTGACTTCCCCGTTATAATTTTCGTAGAATTTCAAACCAACAATATGTCAGCGGATGGGATCAACGAAATGGCTACGCAGGCACCCAAGAAAATCCCCCCAGAAAACAAAAAACCTGCTGTACCAAACCGGCTACAACAGATTAAAAAGGTTTTGGAAGGGGTTTGGGGGAACCTTTTCCTCAAAAAGGTTCCCCCAAGTACAAAGAAAACGGAAAATCAGTCTTTGAGAGCAGGAGCAAGGAAGACCTTGTCGGCAGCACCTGTGCCGGCAATAACGATCTTTTCGCCGTCAGCCTTCGTTTCGCCGCGAACCGGGGCAAGGAAGGGATCGGTGGTGAGATTAAGACCGGTTTCTGCGGCTTCTACAGAGGTTTCTTCCACAGCAGCTTCGGCAGCTTCTTCTACGGGAACGAGAGCGGGCATTTCGCCGGCTTCCACAACGTCGCCGAGATCATACTTCATTTCCGGAGCGTCGGTGGTTTCCTTGTAGATAGCGAGTTCGGCAAGTTCAAAGTATTCGCCGAGGTCAAGAGTGAAGTCGAAACGGTAGAACGCGTATGCGGTCGTGTTGTCCGCGAGAGCGAAGATCGCGTATTCGGTGTCAAGGCTTTCTGCGGAGAAGGCAAGGGGAGTCCAGTCCATCAGCAGGGAATCGTTGGTTGCGTATACGTTGATGGTCAGAACCGTGCCCTTTTCACCGTCGATGATTGCGGCAAACTTGGTGAGTGCTTCCGGAACCTTGGTTGCGGTGTAAACGGAGAAGGTCTTCGTTTCCGCATCTTCCGTGAAGGCGATTCTGCACTTCGTTTCGGCGATGGAATCGTAGAAGTTTCCGGTGTCTACGTCGATGCTGGTGTCGGAACTGGTTACTTCTACCTGCGTCATACCGTCGAGAACCAGCGGTTCTGCAATGACAACAGCTTCAGCTTCGGCGGCTGCGTCTTCAGCGAGAACGGTAACGGGAGCCACTGCGAGAAGAGCAGCGGTCAGGAGAAAGGTAAGGAACTTTTTCATAAGACATTTCCTTTCGTGTTAATTTGAAAATATACATCACTACATCCTATATCATACCATACATTCCTGATTTTCGCAAGGGATTTCCCGGATTTTTCGGAAATTTTGTGATCTACTATTGACAAAAGTACATTTGTATAGTATACTATTGATATAGAACACAAGCGACAAATATCAACTGAAACGGAGGAATATCCCATGAAAAAACGTATTTTTGCAGCGGTTGTCTGCACGGTTCTGATCGCCGCATCAGCAGGAGCGGCAGTGACGGCGGCGTTCCCGCAGAAGCTGACCGGCTGGCTCGGATTGTCCGACGACGCGTATGTCTGGAAGAAGGGCGAGGAAGTGCAGATCGAACTGCCCATGCTGAGGAACGCTTTGCGCCAGTATTTCGGACTGGATGAGGACGAACCGCTGACCACCGATCTGCTCAAACAGGTCACGGGCATCCGCTTCCGCCTGTCGAAGTACAACGGCAATCTGGCGGGCGATCTGGAAGGAAAAACGGCGGTCAAGTGCGTCATCAACGATGGCGTTCTTCCGGGAGCGGTGTATTCCGAGCGGGCGAACGAATTGTATGGCGAACTCGGGTATGAACTTGTCCCCGTGATGGTGCGGATGAAATATTTTGACGCGTCCAAGATCACGGATGAATGGAACAGAACCAAATTTATGTCGTTCTTTACGCAGAAAGACCCCGCCGATCCTCTGCTGACCGAGCGCGCCGTCGCGGAAATCAACGCGATGATGCCGAATACCCTCGTGGACGCGCTGATGGTCTGCGATCCCGAAGCAAAGGCACGCGAACTCCGGGAACTGGCGAACATTGCGGCCGAGTACGGTCTGGCGAATATGGATACGCTGATTGATGGGATGGAAATCCCGCTGACAACGGTGGACGCGGAGCTGTTCCCGAATCTGGAAACGCTGGAATTTCTGGACGGTCTGCTCACGGAAGAACTTCCGGCAGTGGACGCGGTGTTTGAATCCGCAGGTTTGGTTGAAGAAGAACAGCCATAACCGGTCAGCCTGTGAAACGGAGGTACCCATGCGGAAAATCATCTCCCTGCTCCTGCTTATCCTGTTCGCCTGTACCGCCTGCATCCGTTCCGGTGCGGAACCGGAGGAAACTGTTCCCATTGACGAAGTGCTGAAAATCCGCACATGGCTTCTGGATGAAGACCTCGAAGGAAGGGGACGATGGGGCTATATCTCCGACGAGGAACGGACGTACCCGTACAAAGCGGACGGCGGCGGCTACTGGATTCCCGACGACGGCGTGACGCAGATCGAAAACGAAGACGTGTTTGTCCTTGAGGAACTGGAAATCGGCGTACCTCGTACGATGGCTCCCATGACGATGAGCATGGCGCGGGAAGGCCGGGAAAGCATCAACTACTACAATCTGCTTCTGTACATTGATTTTGAAGGAATCGTGGAGGTGGTCAAAGTCGAGCCGAACGACAGCAGCATCCGGCTGGTGTACTCGCTCAACAGCCCCATTATCGAAGGGGAAACCGCCAAGCGCAATGGTCCCTGCACCATCAACGTCTGTCCGGTCGGAAAAGTGGTGGTATCGGAAAGTACGAAGAATCTGGTTGCCCGGAATACGCTGGTCGATAAGGAGTATATCTTACAGATCCGCTGCTGTGCGTGGGACGGAACTCCCGTTGTCACCGCCGATGTAAAGATTACCTCGATCCCCGATCCGGAATATTCGTGGGAGAAAGATTTCAAGGAAGGACGTTACGGCGAACTGTATCAGACCGGCGAGGAACGCACGCGCTTCTGCAAAATCGAACTGCTGTCCTACGAATACAACGAAATGCACCTTCTCAAAGAAGCCGCGTCAATGTATGAGTGAAAAGTGAAGAGAGAAGAGTGAAGAGAAATTGTTGATTTTCGACGCGTCCGCGCGTCAAAAATCTTCCTTTTCTTTTCACTTTTCCCTCTTCTCTTTTCTCTTTCTTGCATTTCCCTCGGATATGTAGTATAATATTTCCGTAAAAACTGCATTTCCGGGGGTGAATTTTTCGTATGCCTCATATTCCGACTGCCGAAACGGGTACGCTCGATCTCCTTACGTTCGCCGACGCCATGCGGCTGTGCGGGGAAGGGGAAAAGTCCTACGACCCTGAACGGTGGCTCTACGTTCCCGATTTTTATACCGAATACCGTTATATTCTCGGTACAAAGGGGAAGAATCCTCTCATCGCCGTGGGGATCAATCCGTCCACCGCCGCGCCCGACAACCTCGACAATACGCTGAAATCCGTCGAGCGCATCGCGCTTGCGGGCGGCTACGACAGTTTTATCATGTTCAATGTGTACGCCCAGCGCGCGACCGATCCGAAGCACATGGAGAAGACCTTCAACGAAGCTCTTCACCGCGAAAACATGGCGGCGTTTGAATATGTTCTGTCCCTGTCCGAGCATCCGTCCGTGTGGGCGGCATGGGGGACGATCATCCGGATGCGCCCGTACCTGCGGGACTGTATGCGCGACATGGTCACGCTCGGCGAAAAATACGGCGCGGCATGGTACACCTGCGGCGCACGTTCCAAAGTCGGCGGACATCCGCATCATCCGCTGTATCTCCGTAAGGACGCGGTGCTCGAACCGTTCGATCCGGCGGAATACCTCGCTTCGCCGGAATGGTGAAAGAAATGTGAAAAACGTGTTGCAAATCTGAATGTTGACTTAAAAGAAAGGACGGCTTCTTGACTTGAATCCGCAGATGCCGTATAATTTATTCATGAAGAAACCAGAAATTCAGAAAGGAGCGCGGTCATGAACGACATGAACGAACCGATGTATACCCCTGCTCCCGCGATCGCCTGCTACGGACTGACCAAAGCCTATCCCGGTGCGTTTGCGCTGAACGGCATTGACCTTGAACTCCCGCGCGGAAAGATCATCGGGCTTCTCGGCCCGAACGGAAGCGGCAAAAGTACGCTTGTGAAAATCCTCGCCGGACTTCTTCAGCCGACCTCCGGCACCGTTCTCGTGGACGGACTTGCTCCCGGTGCGGAGACGAAATCCTTCGTTTCCTACCTGCCGGAACGGACATATTTTGACCCTGCCATGCGCGTTTCCGGGTGCGTCCGGATGTTTTCCGATTTTTACGCGGATTTTGACCGCGAACGTGCGCTTTCCCTGCTGGCGGTTCTCGGCGTTCCCTATACGGCGAAGCTGAAAACGCTCTCCAAGGGAACCCGCGAAAAAGTCCAGCTCGTTCTCGTGATGTCCCGCCGCGCCAGACTGTATCTGCTCGACGAACCGATCGGCGGCGTGGATCCGGCGGCGCGCGACTATATCCTGAATACCATTCTCACGAACCGTGACCCCGACGCGACCATTCTGCTGTCCACGCACCTCATCCGCGATGTCGAAGATATCCTCGACGGATTCGTCTTCCTCGGCGGCGGACAGGTGATTGTCAGCGGCGATGCGGCGGAAGCGCGTGCCCGTCACGGAAAGACCCTCGACGAAATGTTCCGGGAGGTGTTCCGATGCTATTGAAATTATTCAAATATGACTTCAAGGCCTCCGCGCGGTTCGGTGTGCCGCTCCTGATTGCGATTGCCGCGATGACGGTTCTCGGCTGCATCAGCACGGCGGTCACGGTCGGCAATGCGGGCGCGGAATCGTTTGAAACGGCAACCAACGCGCCGTTTGAAGAAATGCTGATTTTCTTCGGCATGGGCGGACTGGTGCTCATCAGTTTTGCTCTGGCGGGTGCGGCGGCGGTCATGAGTGTGCTTCTGGTCGTACAGTTCTACCGCAGTACCGTGTCCGATGAAGCCTATCTCACGTTCACGCTTCCCGTAACGTCCGCGCAGATTCTCTGGTCGAAGCTGTTCAACACAGTCGTGTGGTCGCTGTTTGCGGGACTTGCGCTGTTCCTCGCGGGAGCGGCGATTCTCGGAACCGGCATAACAATGGCAGGTGTTGCCGAAGATTTCGTGAACACGTTCGGCGAACTGTTCGCGTTCCTGCACAGTATGATCGGTCAGTCGGGACTGACGGTTTTCCTCTGCTGTATCCTCGGCGCGGCGGCGTTTGTATCGTCGTACCTGATGGTATTCATGGCAATCACGTTCGGCTCGGTCATCGTGCGGAAGCACAAGGCTCTGGCGGCGGTAGCGATGATTTTTGTCATCAACTTCATCACAAGCGGCATTACGTCGGTGATGCAGTTCGTGCTGCTCGGCGATTTCACGATCAAATCCGTTATGTATGACGGAATGTTTGCGCTGAACAATTTTCTGGTCTCCAGCATCGTCCTGTATGCGGCGACGGCGGTGATCTATTTCCTCGTGACCCGGTACATGATGGAGAAAAAACTGAATCTGGATTAACGTATTATTTTATAGTATAAGAGGTGCCTGTTTTTTATGAAAGTTCCGATGATTTTTGCAATTCTGCTGACTGTGCTGCTGACGTCCTGTACGGCAACAGCGGAAGAGGAGACGGCACCTCCGGAAACTGAAACGGTTTCCGGGACAACCGAGCCTGCGGCTGTGTCCGATGTCCTGCGGATCACCGAAGGCGGTACGCACACGCTCACCGGATCGTATGACGGTATGGTTACGGTCGATGCCGGTGCGGAGGACGTGACCCTGATCCTCGACGGTGCGGAGATCACATCCACCGGCAAGGCGGCGATTCTGGTCAAAAAAGCCGGAACCGTCACGGTTACGCTCGCGGACGGCAGTGAAAACAAGCTGACCGGCAGAAAAGGGATTGATTCGGCAGTCGATCTTCTTCTGAACGGCGGCGGAAAACTGACCGTTGAAGCATCGGAAGGTCACGGAATTGCCTCCGACGCTTCAATTACCCTCGCGGACGGGGACTACGTCATTACCGCCGCGAAGGACGGCGTTCATGCGGAAAACGAAACCGATCCGACCCTCGGAAATATCCTTCTCACCGGCGGCAATGTTTCGATTGTCGCGGACGGGGACGGCATTTCCGCGTCGGGGACTTTGCAGGCAGATGCCGGGCAGTTTCTCGTCAGTGCCGGCGGCGGTGCGGAAAATGCGGAACCCCATACGGACGACATGATGATGGGATTCGGCGGCGGACGCGGATTTTTCGGCGGATGGGAACAGCCTTCCGCGGAAGAAACAACGGAAACGACCGATGAAACTGCCGTTACGAGCAGCAAGGCACTCAAATCCGACGGTGATATGCTTCTGAACGAGGGGATGTTTACCCTCGATTCGTCCGAAGATACCATCCATACGAACGCCAATCTCACGGTTTCCGGCGGCACATATCATCTTTCGGCGGGCGACGATGCCGTTCACGCCGATCTTGCGTTGACGATTAACGGCGGACTGTTCCAGATTCTCGAATCCTACGAAGGAATCGAGGCGAAGACCATCGACGTAAACGGCGGCGAGCTGCACGTCAAATCCTCCGACGACGGCTTCAACGCATCCGGAGGAACCGGCGCGAACCGGAATCCGATGGCGGCGGAAGAAGGCGTGTATCTGACGATTTCCGGCGGCACAGTCTTCGTTGATGCGGACGGCGACGGGCTGGATTCCAACGGCGACTTTACCGTATACGGCGGCGAGGTTTACGTTGCAGGCCCGACGAACAGCGGAAACGGTGCGCTCGACTACGGCGGAACTGCCGCTGCTCACGGCGGGATTGTGATCGCCGCAGGCGCGTCCGGGATGGCGGAATCGTTCGGACAAAGTTCTACGCAGGGGGCGATTATGGTGAATACCGGCAATCAGGCGGCCGGTTCGGAAGTCACGCTGACCGATGCGGATGGAAATGTCCTCGCGGAATACACGTTTGACAAGACGTTCTCGAATGTGGTCATCACCGCACCCGGACTCACGGACGGCGGCACCTATACGCTGACCGCCGGAACGTACAGCGAAACCATTACAATGGACGGTCTGCTGTACGGCTCGGGGAATGGAATGTTCGGCGGTGGCGGCATGAACATGGGCGGCGGACGCGGAAACGGCGGAAAAAAGGATCGTACGGAATGGGGAGAAGTTCCGGAAATGCCCCAGAACGGGGAAGTTCCGGCGATGCCCGAAGGATTTGATCCCGGTGCAATGGGCGGCGACCCCCCGCAGATGCCGTAAAATAAAAAAATCAAGGAGATTGTACATCTGCACAATCTCCTTTTTTGTCTGTTTACAGCCAGATATTCACACAATCGCCGCCGTCGTCCTCGACTTCCACGAGAGGCAGATTCCCGTGAATCCGCTTCATCCGGTTGATCTCATGGCAGAACCGGACGATGTCGCGGGTACGGATGCCGCAGTTTTCCGCAGGATGTTCTTCTGCCGATTCCGCGAGTTCCTCCGCTTTTTCGATATCCTCGTCGGAGAGTTTTCCGGCAAGGGTTTTGTTGATGAGAGAGGATGCGATTACGGCGGTCACAGGGTTGAAGATCATCCCCGTAGGAAGGACGATTTTTATCGGCTTTTCTCCGCTTTCCTGCACGACAATCTTCATTCAGCATACCTCGATAACGACCGTTTCGCCGCCCGAACCTTCGACCTCGACGAGCTTCCCGATTACACCGTTTTCGACGAGTTTGATGATGTGGTTAAAATCCACCTTTGACAGATCTACATTGCCTGTGTTGACGTTCGGCATGGTCATACCGATTTCCAGTGCCAGCTTGACGAGCGGAAGCGGCAGATTGACATTCACCTTATCCCCGCCGTCCTGTACGCGGATGCGGAGGATCATTTCGTCGAACGACTTCCGCTTTTCCGCAGGAAGCATCTGTACGTCCGGCTTGGGGGTATTGTTCACGCCGAACAGGTCGTCGATGGTCACGCCGAAAATCTGAGCGATCTTCGGCAGAAGGGAGATGTCGGGCATACTCGCGCCGTTCTCCCATTTGGAAACGGCCTGCGGGGTCACGCCGAGCATTTCCGCGAGTTCGTCCTGCTTCATATTGTGTTCGCGGCGGAGTTCCGCGATCTTTGCGCCGATGTTTTCCTGCATGATTGGTACCTCTTTCTTTGGTTTGTGGCTATAGTATATCATGTCGGGGACGGCAATGGAAGGGAACGGCGGTTAATTTGGTTGAACGTTGGTTGTGTGAGTTGTAAAACGTTGGTTGAGTGACGGTTTAGCCGATGCGGAACAGCGTGTAGTCGGAGGACATTGCTTCGTCTTCCGCCGCAACGACTACGCGGAACGTCTTCGTGATGTCCGCCGGAACGGTGAACGTGAATTCGCCCGTCTTTGCCGTTGCGTTTGCCTTCATCGCGTCATACGCACCGTCGTACAGCTTGACTTCACGTCCGTCTTCGTAAACGAGCGTTACGGTATACTTGCCGCCGTCTTTTCCGCACGGTGCGTCGTTCAGAGACCATACTTCCACCGGAATTTCATCGCCGACATTGTGGCGGAGCTTGTAGAACTTCGCGGAGAGCATCGTGTCGCGGAGCGCATCCTTGATGGTTTCATACGTCGGACGCTTGAGGTCGGGGTACATCAGGACGGAGTTGTTCGCAAAGCACGGCCACGGTTCGTTGTAGCACCAGTTGATCGCCATCGAGGTGAACGGGAACTTGCGGCGCGCTTCTTCGAACATTGCCTTGTAGCTGCATGCCTGGATGAACTGACCGCGCGCGCAGTTTTCTTCAAGCGTGCCGAGACTGCCGTAGAACGCTTCGATTTCCTTCACGCGGAACCAGGTATCGTTCGGGAAATGTGCGCCGACCGCGTGGTGTGCCTCCCAGACGGTGCCCTTTTCCATCGGCTGTGCGAGGTCTTCTTCGGTTGCGTACTGCTTGATGTATTCGTAGGATGCCGGGCCGGGTGCGCCGAATTCGGTGTACGCCGTGCGGAATTCGTCGATGAAGTCGCTGACGGCTTCCTTCTGGGTGTCGTCGTTCGTAATATTCGTGTAGGGACCGTGACCCATGCCGTAGAGCGGGGAGGTCATGATGAACGGGGTGCTGCGGTCGAGATCGTAGGTCATCTTGTCGAGCAGACGGAGTGCGTGGGACTGGTTTGTCATGCCGGACCATGCGTTGAACAGCTCGTTGCCGCCGCACCAGAGAACCACGGACGGATGTACGCGGAGCCGCTTGATGATGCTTGCGGATTCCTTTTCGAGCATGTCGAGGTAGTGCGCGTCGTCCGGATAATTGTTGCAGGAGAGGGTGAATTCCTGCCATACCATCAGACCGAGGCGGTCGCAGGAATCAAAGAAGCATTCCTTGTTGACGGGAGAGCCGCCCCACATACGGAAGATGTTCATGTTCGCGTCTGCGGCGTACTGAACGAGGGTTTCGTAGCGTTCGGGTGTGATCTTCGAGAAGAAAATGTCGGGGCTGACGATGTTGGAACCCTTGGCGAAGATTTTTCTGCCGTTGAGTTCGAGGGTGATCGGGTACTTGCCCTGCGTCTGCGGCGGAATCGCACGCCATGCGCCTTCGTTCATGACGAGCTTGACGCGGCGGAAGCCGATCGAACGGGTGACAGTATCGGCGGTATCGCCGTTTGCGATGGTCGCACGGACGGTGTAGCGGTTCTGTTCACCCTGCCCGCGGCACCACCACAGCTTCGGATTGGCGAGGGTAAGGGAAACCGGGTAGGAGCTGGTCGCGGGAACGCTGAGGCTGGTTTCTGCGACAACGTTTTCGCCGTCGAGAAGTTCCACGGTGATATCGCCCGCGCCGGAAACGGTGAGCAGGGTATTCACGGTGACGGAGGAGAAGTCATCCGCGAGGGTATAGGAATATTCGGTGAAAATGAAGTGAGAAAGCGGACGGTATTCGAGGGTCACGTCGCCGGAGAGACCGGTCGGAACGAGACGCGGGTGCCAGTCCCATTCGTAGGAGCACGGGGGCTTGACGGACATTGCCGCC
>SVQN01000124.1 GCA_015065295.1 Oscillospiraceae bacterium | reverse complement strand
GCTGTTCGATACCTACGTCTGGCAGAACCAGTACAACGCGCCGGACAGTGCCGCCTATACGAAAAACAAAGCTCTCACGCAGATCCGCAGTCTGTACAAAGACTTCGGCATCGGTGAGAACATCTGATAATGCCAAGAACCACCGTTCTCCGACAGGGATTGCGGTGGTTCTGTTGTTTTATTCTGCCGGGTACAGCTTCGCGTCGTTCAGCAACGTCGTCGGGCATCCGTCAAATCCGTTGATGTTGTCCAGTACGCAGTTCGTGATCGATCCGGCAAGCTGGACTGCCGACGACCGTGCACGGGAATAGACGTTGCGGATCGTGATATTGACCGTTTCGTCCGCTGTCGAATGACGGGGGCCGTACATGTGATTGTCTCCGACCCGTACGCCGTAAATCCCGCGGTCCATGTGCGGCGAATCTTTGGACGCGTCCATCATGCCGTCGATCAGGATGTTGTACAGCCGGATTCCGCCCTGATTCAGCAGACGGATATTCGTGCAGAACGACGCACTGTTCACATTCCGGATGATGACATTGTAAATGTCCGTGGACAGCCCCTCGACTGCGTACATTTCGGTCTCCATCGTTCCCGGAAGTCCGGTCAGGGCAACGGTATCGTCCTGTGTGAAGCCGGTAATGTTCTCAATCCGGATATCGTGACACCCGGCGCGCAGGTCGATCCCGTCCGAATTGCGGATATACGCCTCATGTCCCGGATAGTCCGCGATGTCGCGCAGAGTCTTCCCGGGGATGCGGGAGCCGTCACGGTCGGCAATACCGTCGTCGGAGCAGAAATCAATCGAATCAATGGAACCATGGCGGCAGTACAGGAAGTTCATCGCCCACCACCGCTGATTTTTCATCTGGATATGCGAAATCTCGAATCCGTCCACGTTGACGAACAGGAGCAGATTGTTCACGGAAATGTGGGGATTGCCGTCCTTTCCGGAAATGCGTTCGTGCAGACCGTTGTATACGCCGCCGTCGAGGACAGCACATCCGCGTCCTATGATACGGATGTTCCGGTCGGCACCGTCTGCGGTGTTTCCGCCGGGCTTTTCATATCCGGCGTTGCGAAACAGATTGCAGAATGTCCCTTCCACCATTTTCAGGTGACAGTTCTCGAGATACAGTGTGAAATCCGACGGGATGCGGATGGTCTTTTCGATCTCCCAGTTCCCGCGGATGGTCAGCTCGCGTTCCGGTGTGAGAGCGGCAGCGTCGATCTGCGACTGCCAGTACGCGCCGCCGTATTTTGTGAAGATCATGGGGAATACCTCGTTTCTCCGATGTGGTTGGAATGATTATACCATAAAACCGGCGGATGGGAAAGAGAAACCCGACAATTTCTCCAAAAGAAATCCTGTGCGGAATTGATTCCCCGGAACATTTGTGATATAATGAAGAAAAATAACCTCTTGTTCCGGAGGAATCCATGAATCTGACTTCTTCTATCATCCGATTCGCCGATGAATACTCCCGTGAACAGCCGTTTTTCGGGAATATCCGTGTGACCGTGCGCGGACAAATCGCCGCCGAAGTTTCTGTCGGTTATTCGGACGCCGCACAGACCCGTCCGCTGACTCCGCAGTCCCGCTTTACTCTGTATTCCCTTTCAAAGCCGTTCTGCGCCATAGGACTTCTCCTGCTCCGGGATCGCGGTATCATTGACATCGACCGTCATCCCGGCGAATATGTGCCGGAAGCACGCCGCATGGATGAACGTGTGACCATCCGTCACCTGCTCCACCACACCAGCGGACTGCCGGATTTTGAACAGAATCCCGACTTCCGCGCCGCTTACGCTCCCGCACGTCTGGAAGATTTGCGGAAACATCTGTCCCTGCTGTGCGATTATCCGTCGTATTTCGCGCCGGGAACGTCCGCGCGTTACTGCAACGTCAATTTCGTCCTCTGCGCTCTCATCATCGAAAATGTCACCGGCATCCCCTATCCGGACTATATGCGGAAGGAAATCTTCGGACCGCTCGGCATGACGACCGCCGTGATTGACCATCCGGGCAAGGATATTCCTGACCGTGTACAGGGCTTCGAATGGGACGAATCCGCGAAGTGTATCATTCCGGTCTCTCCCAGTTACAACTGGCTGTATGGTGCGGGCGACATTGTGGGAACCACTGCGGACGTTTACTGTCTGCATGACGCGATCCGTGAACGGAAGCTGCTGACGACGTCCACATGGCGTGAAATCCTCACCCCGTCCCCGCTGAACAGTATGGGCATGGGATGCACGGTTTCGACCTGGCACGGCAAGCACCGGATCACCCACAACGGCGGTCACACCGGATTCCGCACCCTGCACATCCAGCTTCCGGAAGACGATTTCGACCTGATTCTGCTCTCGAACACCGGTTACGGCGATGCAAGAAATGCGTTTTCGGAAGCGATCCATGAAATGTGGTACGGGAACGGAAACGGAGAATCGTCCGTCATCGAAATGGACAAGGGCTACGCAAAACCGTAAACGATTTCTGACATAAAGAAAGGACTTCCATTATGCCGAACAAAGCTTATTTTGCCCACGCCCGTGTGGGTCTGTTCACGCACTACACTTATCCCACCTATTCCGAGGATAAGGGCACCAATTACGGCGGCACCAGCTTCTCTCAGACGGATCCCCGCACGGCCGCATCCGCCGAAGAAGCCGCATTTCTTTTCGACGGTGACAAATTCGCCGAGGCCGCACACGATCTCGGCGCGGAATATGTGGTCTTCACCGTCGCTCATGCCGGTTTCAACCTCCTGTTCCCTTCGGAAACCATGAAGGCAACCGGCTGTACCCACAAGTGCGCCGAATCGTCCGATGCAATCCGCAAGCTCCTCGACGGTCTGAACCGTTACAGCATTCCACTCGTTCTCTATATGCCTCCGAACGACGATCACGACATTCCCGACGATGACCTCCGCCGCCTCGGATGGTATCAGAACAAGGATGCACGGATGGCGTTCCATAAACGTCTGATCCGCGAAATCTATGACCGTTACGGGATCGGCAATAACGGCGGGATCGCCGGATTCTGGTTCGATCAGTGCGGCCCCACCCGCGATGTCTGCGATTTCGTCCGCGAATGCGACCCGGATGCGGTTGTTTTCATCAATACCGGCATCACTGCAAATACGGAACTTCATCCGAATTCCGACTTCATCGTGTCCGAATACTACGGCTCCATCGAAAGCTGCGACAGCGACACGCTCCCCGTTCACTATTCGCAGGTCAACCGTCAGATCGGCGGATGGTACGCCCAGTCCGGCGCAAAAGCTCCGACCGACGCGCGCAATCTCTATCGCTACACCGTTCGTACCATCGCTGTGGAAGGGCAGTTCAACTGCGGCATTGCGTGGTCATGCGGTCCTTACCTCGACCAGACGTGGGTGGACGGCGTACGCGATCTGCTGACCGGTCTCGGCGATCTTCTGCGTACTCACGAAGGAATTTACGGCACGGTTCCCGGACGTTCGTACGTCGAAGCACCGAATGCAATCCTTTCGCCGGACGACTGGGGTGTCTCCACGGAAACTCCGGACGGAAGTACCGTGTATCTGCATATACTGAATTATCCGGCAGACGGGATCCTGCGCCTTCCCGCACCCGCAGACGGAAAAACCTTTGCGGAAGCATGGTACGGCGATGTGCGCCTGACGCTGGAACCGGCGGAAGCGGGCTATACGGTCATCCTTCCGGAAAAGGAAGACTGCGATGAAATCGACACCGTCGTGAAGCTGAAATAAAATTGTCGAAATCCACAAAAAAATCTTCCTGAAATATGCTCATTTCTACATTTTGAGCCTGTGTATAATCTTGAAAAATACCCGAAAACGGTGTATAATTATACCGTTCATCACAAAAACTAACAAAATGTTGCGTGAAACGCATTCTTTCATGGAGGTAATACCCAAATGGCATTAACCAATCCCTATCTTCTCAGTGTATATGAAAACACCTGCAAGAGAAACCCCGGCGAACCGGAATTTCTCCAGACCGTTGAAGAAGTCTTCGAATCCCTCGAACCCGTTGTTGAAAAGCGTCCCGATTTCGTAAAGGCCGGCATTTTCGAACGCATGGTCGAACCGGAACGTATGATCTCCTTCCGCGTAAGCTGGGTAGACGACGCCGGCAACGTACAGGTTAACCGCGGCTACCGCGTTCAGTTCAACTCCGCAATCGGCCCCTACAAGGGAGGTCTCCGCTTCCACCCGTCCGTAAACGCTTCCATCATGAAGTTCCTCGGCTTCGAACAGACCTTCAAGAACTCCCTCACCGGTCTCCCCATGGGCGGCGGTAAGGGCGGTTCCGACTTCAATCCCGCAGGCAAGTCCGACAACGAAATCAT